>JALXER010000157.1 GCA_027069385.1 Paracoccaceae bacterium | reverse complement strand
ACGGCGAGCACCTGACGACATGCGCCATCGTGACCACCGGGGCCAACCAGGCAATGGCGACGATCCACCACCGGATGCCGGTGATCATCGGCGAGGATGACTTTGCGCTCTGGCTGGGCGAGGCGGGCAAGGGCGCGGCGCGGCTGATGCATGCGCCGGCAGAGGATCTGCTGGCCTTTCACAGGGTTGATCCGCGGGTCAATTCGAACCGGGCCAAGGGGCCCGAGCTGATCGAGCCGATCGCCGAAGACGAAGGGACGCAGGATGCAGTTTGACTATGTCATCGTGGGCGGGGGCTCTGCGGGCTGTGTCCTGGCCGCGCGGCTAAGTGAAACGCCCGGCGTCACGGTTTGCCTGCTGGAAGCGGGCGGTGGCGGCAACGGGGTGCTGATCCGGGCGCCGGTGGCGGCGGTGACCATGCTGCCGGGTTATGGCAAGTTCAACAACTGGGCGTTCAACACGGTGGCGCAGCCCGGGTTGAACGGACGGCGGGGCTATCAGCCGCGGGGCCGGGTCTTGGGCGGTTCCAGCGCGATCAATGCGATGCTTTACGTGCGCGGGCACCGGGCGGATTATGATGAATGGGCCGAGCAGGGCTGCGAGGGCTGGTCGTGGGAAGACTGCCTGCCGTATTTCCGAAAGTCCGAGAATAACGAGCACGGGGCCGACGAGATGCATGGCGCGGACGGGCCGTTGCAGGTGTCAGACCAGAAGGCGCCGCGCCCGATCACCGCCGCCTTCATCGAGGCCGCGGGCCAGATGCAGCACCGGCAGATCGAGGATTTCAACCGGGGCGACAACGAGGGCGTGGGCGCCTACCAGGTAACCCAGTTCCATGATCCCGCGCGCAATGGCGAGCGCTGTTCGGCGGCAGCGGCCTATCTGTTCGCGGTGATGGGGCGGCCAAACCTGACGGTTGTCACCAAGGCGCGGGCCACCAGGGTCTTGTTCGAAGACAAGCGGGCGGTGGGTGTGGCCTATCGGCAGGGCAAACAGGTCAAGACCGTGCGTGCGGCGCGCGAGGTGATCCTGTGCGGCGGGTCGTTCAATTCACCGCAATTGTTGCAGCTTTCCGGGGTTGGCCGGGCAGAGGACATCGGGCGCCATGGCATCGAGATGGTGCACGAGCTGCCGGGGGTCGGGCAGAACCTGCAGGATCACATCGATTTCATCCTGGGCTACAAGACGCGTGACAGCGACAATTTCGGGATCGGCCTGGCCGGGACCGGACGCCTGATCAAGGCGATTGCCCAGTGGCGCAAGACCGGCAACAGCATGATCGCCACCCCCTTTGCCGAGGCCGGGGGATTCTTAAGAACAGACCCTAACCTGCCCCAACCAGACATTCAGCTGCATTTTGTGATCTCGATCGTTGATGATCACGCCCGCAAGATTCACCTGGGCCATGGCTATTCCTGCCATGTTTGCGTGTTGTATCCGCACAGCAGCGGCCGGGTTTTTCTGACCAGCGCCGATCCCATGGCCGACCCCGGTATCGACCCGGGCTTTCTAAGCGATGAACGGGACCTCAGGACCCTGATCAAAGGCGCGCGCATAACCCGTGCCATCATGCAGGCGCCAGCCTTTGCGCCGTTCCGGCCGCGTGAATTACACAATCTGTCCGACAAAATAACCGACGCGGAATGGGAACAACACATCCGCGCCCGCGCCGACACTGTTTATCATCCGGTCGGCACCTGCCGCATGGGTGTTGGCGATGATGCCGTCGTTGACCCGGACCTCAGGGTGCATGGGCTGCAAAACCTGCGTGTTGTCGATGCCTCGGTCATGCCCCGGAT
>JALXER010000156.1 GCA_027069385.1 Paracoccaceae bacterium | reverse complement strand
CACCATGGCCTCACTGCGTTCGGTTCTGGAGCTACCCGACGGGCAGCACCCGGATCTGCGAGCGTTGCGCCGTATAAGGGTTTTTGCCATTCTGGCAAAAGGGGTTCCACCTGGCACCATCGGGGGGGTACGCGCATGCATGCGCGAGGGGGGCTGTGGCCCCCCTGCCCACCGAACGAAGTGAGGCCATGGTGTCGCAACGCGTTTTGAAACTTGTTTCAAAACGCACTCCTCTCGCGGGGCGGTGAATTTCATGGATTGCTTATGGTTTTAGGCTTACCTCTGGTCCGCATCCTGGTCCGAGGCCATCAGTTCCTCGATAAAGTAGCCGAGCAACTGGGTGCGGCTTTCAAGCCCCGCCTTTTTATAGACCGCGTTAAGTTGCGCCTTGATGGTCCCTTCGCTGGTCCCGCGCATATCAGAAATCTCGTGGTTGGACAGGCCTTTGATGGCGAAATAGGCGACATCTTTTTCGGACTTGGACAGCCCCCATTGGTCAAAATGTTCGGTCAGCAACTGATGAAATTCACCCGAAACCACCCGCAACTGCCCTTCCACCCTGAAATTGCGCGCCCGTAGGTCACGAATATAGGCAAACCCGAAAATCAACCCGGTGGAAAGCCCCAAAATCGCTGCTATTTCAACATATTCTCGATAATCCCACGGGATTCGAATGGACAAATCCCCATATGATTCAATCAGGATTTCGGCAACAATAGACAGAAGGCTTAACCCCTGAAGTGCAATTGCTGCCCGCAATAGCCCTATTTTTCGTTGGTGAATCATTTGTCCACTCGCCCTTTGGTTTTATCTTTCGACAAATATGTGGGCTTGCCTCTGCTTTGACAAGCCCACATCGCCGCCGTGGTCTTTCTTTTAGGGGGTCGGCCATGACCGCCCCCACATAGCTGGTCGAATTATTCGCCGTTGTGTTCGCTTTCACCGCCACCTTCGTGGCCTTCGCTACCGCCGCCGTGACCTTCACCACCGCCTTCGTGGCCTTCACCGCCACCACCGTGGCCTTCGCTGCCACCTTCGTGGCCTTCACCGCCACCGCCGTGGCCTTCGCTGCCACCGCCGTGGCCTTCGCTACCGCCGCCGTGACCTTCACCACCGCCTTCGTGGCCTTCACCGCCACCACCGTGGCCTTCGCTGCCACCACGATGCCCGCGCTCTGTTCCTTCCGTTCCTTCGGTCCCCTCGGGCCCTTCTGGTCCTTCCGGCCCTTCAACGCCTTCAACCCCTTCGGTGCCGGATCCACCCGAACCGCCCGTTACGGTCGGTTCCCACCGGTCACGCAGCACCCGACCGGTAGACGGGGCTACCACAACTTCACGGCTGTACCCCGAGGCAGAGGCCTCTATTTTATAGCGCCCCAGAAGGGTGACGCGCACTTCGGTGATTTCAAATCCCTGCGCGGCAAGATCAGCGGCGATTTTTTCGACGACCGGATCGCCAACATAGGCGGCGGGGATCTGTGCGGTTGCAACCGAGGCGCTCAAAAGAATGGCGGTTACGGTCGATTTGATAAAAGTCGAGGTTTTCATGTCTGGTACTCCGTTTGTGTTCACATGTTGTGTTAAAGCCTGCGTCTTGCAGTGCCTGGATCGAATATGGATGACCGCCACAAAATCCGATATTGGCCCGAAAGCCCAAAAACCGGCACCTAAACGATAGTTTATCGGGCCTTTTCTTTGAACTTTGGGTGCAAATTTCGACCCTCGGGTTATAAACTTTCCGTTACTTAGGTGATTCTTTCGAATTCTGTGCAAAGAAAGAATCAGGAAAAAACGGAGCGGTTTTTTTCAAACCGGCGTAAAAAAGGAAAACTAATGGTCTATTTCACATGCAATAACCGTAATTAAATGTTTACACGCTAGTGCTTTTGAACAATATTTGTGCTTAACTGCATTTCAATCGCTTAAAAAAACAACATTGGGAGGAATACATGGCTGAAATCGTGATAATCGGGGCTGGCGTCGGCGGGTTGCCGATGGCTTATGATATGAAAAAGGAAATGCGTAACGAGGATAGCATCACCGTTATCTCGAATAACTCGTATTTCCAGTTTACCCCGTCCAACCCCTGGGCGGCGGTTGGCTGGCGCAACCGCGAGGATATCACCATCGATCTGGAACCCGTGCTGACCAAGCAGGGGATCAAGTTTATCTGTGACGGCGCCAAGCGTCTGCATCCGGATGACAACAAGATCGAACTGGAAAGCGGCCGCGAGGTTTCTTATGACTATCTGATCATTGCCACCGGCCCCGAACTGGCCTTTGACGAAATCGAAGGGCTTGGTCCGCATGGCGGCTTTACCCAGTCGGTTTGCTCTATCGACCATGCAATGGTTGCCGGTGAGAAATGGGAAGAATTCTGCAAAAACCCTGGTCCGATCGTGGTTGGCGCGGTGCAGGGGGCTTCGTGCTATGGGCCGGCCTATGAACATGCAATGATCATGGATACCGACCTGCGCAAGCGCAAGATCCGCGACAAGGTGCAGATGACCTTTGTCACGGCCGAACCCTATGTGGGCCATCTTGGCCTTGGCGGTGTGGGCGATACCAACGGCATGCTGGAACGCGAAATGCGCCACCGGCATATCAAATGGATCTGCAATGCCAAGACCGACAAGGTCGAAGACGGCAAGATGTATGTGACCGAACTGACCGACACCGGCGAGGAAAAAGCCAAGCACGAGCTTGATTTCGGTTTCTCGATGATGTTGCCGGCCTTTCGCGGCATTCCGGCACTGATGGGGATTGATGGTCTGGTAAACCCGCGCGGTTTTGTGACCGTTGACCAACATCAGCGCAACGCCAAGTACCAGAACATCTTTTCCGTCGGCGTGTGCATCGCGATTGCCCCGCTAGAGGCAACGCCGGTTCCCGTAGGCGTGCCCAAAACCGGCTATATGATCGAAAGCATGGTTGCGGCCACGGCCGGTAATATCGGTGAATTGCTGCGCGGCATGGAGCCGAGCCACCACCCGACCTGGAACGCCTTCTGTCTGGCCGATTTTGGCGACAAGGGCGTGGCGTTCATGGCCGAGCCGCAAAACCCGCCGCGTAACCGCAACTGGGCGTCCGAGGGCAAATGGGTACATTGGGCCAAGATCGGCTTTGAGAAGTACTTTATGCGCAAGATCCGCAAGGGCCAGTCCGAACCGTTCTTTGAAAAAACGGTGATGAAGACCCTTAGCCTGACACGGCTGAAAAACAAATAGACCGGCCAAACCGGTGTTATAAGGCAGCCCGGCACGCCCGGGCTGCCTTTTTTATGTTTTGGAAAGGGTTTGCTTACGGATTGGTAACTTTGAACGGTTAGCAATAATCCCGAACAGAACGTTTGGGAGAATCCACAAATGGGCACCTTTCGGGGCTGGCAAAGCTGGCTATGGGTTGCATTTACGCTGATCGCCACGCCGCTTTTCGCAGCTGAGGAGGCGCAGGTCTCGGCCATCTGCGACGCGGCCAGCAACGCGGCAGCGGCGGAACAGGGCATTCCTGCTCCGGTGCTTTTTGCCATCAGCCTGACCGAAACCGGACGGATGCGAAACGGCCAGTTGCGCCCGTGGCCCTGGACGGTCAACATGGAGGGGCGCGGGTTCTGGTTTGAAACCCGGGCCGAGGCCATGGCCTATGTGCAGGAGAAATTTGATGCGGGCGCGCGCAGTTTCGATGTGGGCTGTTTCCAGATCAACTATAAATACCATCATCAGCATTTTGACTCACTCGAGGCCATGTTCGACCCGATGACCAACGCGCGCTATGCCGCGCGCTTCATGGCTGAACTGTATGATGAAAAGTCCGACTGGACCCGCGCCGCCGGGGCCTATCATTCGCGCAACGAGACCTTTGCCAGCCGCTATCGCGCCCGCTATGCCCGCATTCTGGCGCGGCTGGACGATATGCCCGCGCAACCCGAGCTTGTCTTGCCCACGGTGGTACAAACGGTGGTGCAAACGGTGCGGTTCCCCGATGTGCATCACGCGTTTCTGTCCGCCCCGCCGGTGGCCCCGCTAACGCCCTATGGCAACAATCAGGCTGCACAAACCCCGCCCCCCGCGACGCCAAGCGTGCTGGGTTCGCTGGCTGGCGGCATGCTGACCGGCCAAACCGTAACGTTGCTGACCGGCAGCAACGGATCCCTGTTCTGATCGGAGCCCGGCATGCCCAAATTTTCCATTTCTACCCTGTATCAACCCACTGTTCTGCTAAGTCTGGCCTTGCTGTCGGTGATCGTGATGATGATCCTGCCGATGCCCAGCTTTGTGCTGGATATGGGTCTGGCCGTGTCGTTCGGGCTGGCGATCCTGATTTTCACCATCACGTTGTTTATCTCTCGGCCGCTGGAATTTTCGGCCTTTCCGACGATCCTGCTGGCCTCGCTGATGCTGCGCCTGTCGCTGAATGTTTCCTCTACCAAGCTGATCATCGGGCAGGGCCATACAGGCACCAACGCTGCCGGTGACGTGATCGAGGGCTTTGCCATGTTTATCATGGGCGGGTCGGTCTATCTGGGGCTGGTGGTGTTCGGGGTGCTTTTGATCGTGAATTTTATCGTGATCACCAAGGGCGCGGGCCGCATGGCCGAGGTTGGCGCGCGGTTTGCGCTGGACGGGATGCCGGGCAAACAGTTGGCGATTGACAGCGACATGGCCGCCGGGGCCATCGACCACGAGGAAGCCAAGAAACGCCGCAAAACCGAGCAAGAGGAAACCACCTTTTTCGGCTCGCTGGACGGGGCGTCGAAATTTGTCAAAGGCGATGCGGTGGCGGGGCTGCTGATCACGCTGCTTAACCTGCTGATGGGCCTGATCATCGGGATATTCGCGCATGGCATGCCCGTGGGGCAGGCCTTTGAAACCTATGCAATCCTGACGGTTGGCGACGGGTTGGTTACGCAGTTTCCGGCGGTGATTATCTCCATTGCCTCGGCGCTGCTGCTGTCCAAGGGCGGGGTGATCGGGTCAACCGATAAGGCGCTGATCCGCCAGTTGGGCGCGCATCCGGCGGCACTGGGCACCGTGGCCGGACTGATGGCGCTGTTTGGCCTGATTCCGGGCCTGCCGCTGGTGCCGTTCCTGATTGGCGCGGCGGTGCTGGGCGGCGCAACGTGGTATTCATGGCAGGTGCTGGAACGCGAAAAGGCCGAGGAAGCCGCCGCGAAAGCGGTGCAAAAGGTGCAGGAACAGCCACAAAAAACCCTTGGCGATATGCTCGATCTGGACGAAATCCATCTGGAATTCGCCTCGGATCTGGTGGCAACCGTGATGGACGAAGCAACCGGTCTGGACAGCCGCATTCTGAACATGCGCAACCATATCGCCAGCCAGTACGGCGTGGTCATCCCCGAGATCCGCCTGACCGATTCAACCCTGTTGCCCGACAGCACCTATGTGATCCGGATTCAGGGCGTAGAGATCGCCCGCTCCGAGGTGGAAATCGGGCGGGCGCTGGTGCTGCTGGCCGACGGGAGCCACACCCCGCCCGAGGGGCGCGATGTGCGCGAACCGGTTTACGGGGCTCCGGCGCGCTGGATCGACCCGAACCTGCAAGAAGAAGCGGCGCTGCAAGGCCTGTCGGTGGTCACCCCGACCGAGGTCATCGCCACCCACCTGCTCGAAGTGCTGAAACAGAATTTCGGGCGGCTGTTCAACCGGCGCACCCTGCGCAAGCTGCTCGACGAATTTGTGGCGGTGTCCGACCCCAACCGCGCCGCGGCCAACCGGCGGATTCTGGATGAATTCGTGCCCGACAAGGTGTCGATCGACCTGTTGCAATCGGTGCTGCGCCTGCTGCTGGAAGAACAGGTCTCTATTCGCAACCTGCCGCTGATCCTTGAATCCATCGCCGAGGCCAACGTGGCCCAGCCCGGCATAGAGGCGATCACCGAATATGTACGCCAGCGGCTCGGGTTTCAGCTGATCTCGGAAATGCAGGAACCCGACGGTGCCCTGCCGCTGATCCAGCTTTCGCCCGAGTGGGAAGAACTGTTCCAGAAACACCAGCTAGAGGGCGCGCATGGCGGCGTCGATGTGGCCCTGCCACCGGTAGAGTTCAACCGGCTGGCTACCTCGGTGGCCTCGCAGGTCAGCCACGCGGGCGAACAGGGCCGCTATCCGGCGGTGGTTACCTCGGCGCGGCGGCGGCGTTTCCTGCACAATGTCCTGAACGCCAAGGGCATCCGCAACCCGGTTTTCAGCTTTGAAGAAGTGGGCGCCAATGCCCAGCCGGCGCTGGTGGGCATGGCCTGATGCTGGAAGGGTTGGCCCAGATTCTGCGCTATGCCGATGTCGATCTGGCCGGATTGATGCTGGCTCTCGTGCGGGTCGCGGCGGTGGTCTCGCTGCTGCCGGG
>JALXER010000155.1 GCA_027069385.1 Paracoccaceae bacterium | reverse complement strand
GTGTTGCGCAACCGAACCCAGCTGGCAGCCAGGTCGGCCACAAAATCTACCCGATCGCCGCGGGCGCGGTAAGTGGCGATTGGGCATTGTGTGGCCTCGTCGAAAAATGCTTCACCCTTGAAGGAAATGGCCCGGCTCAGGATGCGGCCGTCAACCTCGGGCAGGGCCACGTTCATGGCGATGTCTCGGGCGGAAAGCCCTGAAAGACCGTCTTGCCAGGATTCCTCGGAAGAAGCGGACAGGACAACCTGGAAAACCGGCGCTCTCTTGGCCGCGGGGGAAGCCAGGGGGTTGTTGGTGTTTCCACCGCCAAATGAACCGGTGGCAAATGAGGTTGCGTTCAGGATCACGGAGGGCGGGGCCTGTTCGAACAGGCCGGTCAAGGTTGCCGCAGAAAGCGATTCCTTCAGTGAGGCCACGAAAATGGGCAAGGGGTTAAGCTGGCGGCGAAGCAGGGCTCGGGTCAGGCGGTTGATCGGATTCAGCCCGGCGCCCTGCACCAGTGCCCGGTAAAAGACGATCGGGACTATGGGCGCGCCGTCACTCCAGTTTCCCCTGGCCGTTTCCAGATCTGCGACCCCGGCACCGGGCCAATAGACGCCGGCACGCAAAAGGGGCGCTGCGGGTGACGGCTTTTCACCGCCCTCCAACATGGTGCGGGCATAGGCAAGGAAGGCGCGGGCGTTGTCGGCCCCACCCTCGACCAGGTAGGCCCAAAGCGCGTGATAGTCTTCTTCAGATACAGTTGAAAGGCGGAGCAATTCCCCGTCGGGTTTGTCATCGCCGGGCAGGGCCACGAATGGTACGCTGGCCTCATGAAGGTGGGCCGCATACTGTTCGAGCCCATATTTCCAGTAGCCGGATCCACCAAGAATACGCGCGATGACCAGGCGGGATTGTCGGGCACAGTTCGCGATATGCAGGTCCACGGACATCGGGTGCATCAGGTGCATCAGATTTGCAAGACGCAGCGTCGGAGGAGTGTCCATTTCGGAACGCGCCTCGGATAGCGTGGCCAGTTCGGTGTCGGCGGCAGAGATGAACACCAGGTCGGCGGGGTCTTGTGCGAGGTCGACAGGTTCATTGCCGTCGTCGATGGCGCCCGGGGTTGCGGCGAGCAGATGCATTAGCCGTAGCGCCCGTGGCTGGGGCAGATGCCTCCGGCGGGGATATTTTGACGAAGAAGAAACATCAGAGCGTTTTCTCCATGAACAGGCTGGCGGGATTATCGGTATAGGGCCCGAAAGGACCACGTTCAGCATAGCCAAGCGCGCGATACAGGGCGACCCCGGCAGAGAGTTTCGGGCCGGTTTCCAGGCGGATGGTTTGGTGGCCGTTCTGTCGCGCGGTGGTTTCCAGATGCTGCATCAATGCCCGGCCGGCACCCGTGCCTCGGCCTTTCGGCCGAACAAACAGGCGCTTGACCTCGGCATAACTGCCGCAATCGCAAAGGGCGACACAGCCGATTGGTCCGGCGCTCCCGCGAGCCACAAAAAACGTGATGCCGGGTCGGGCAAGTTCACTGGGCGAGAAGGTAAAGCATTCGTCAGCCGTGTAGACCTCTCGCAGTGCAGCTTCGGATCCTTCGATAAGTGCGAGGGCATCGTCGGACAGGGGGTCTTCGGCTGTGATCGAAAGCATCATGCCTGCAGAGCAGCGGTGATGGCCGCGCGATCAAGACCGCTTTCGCCGATCACCACGAGATGGGTGGCGCGCGGGTCGCCGGGTGAAAGGGGGCGGTCGAAATAGCTGTCGACGCGCGGCCCAACCGCCTGAATTGTGAGGCGCATCGGCTTACCTTCCACGGCACCGAAGCC
>JALXER010000154.1 GCA_027069385.1 Paracoccaceae bacterium | reverse complement strand
TCCCATTATTAGGCGAACCATGAACCAATTTACAGCCGATTATCTGGCCAATCTGACCGCTGACCTGAGCGTCCAGGTGCTCAATGCGCTGGGAAGACGCTTGCGGACCGCTTTGCAAGGCGCGGAGGGAGAACAGGCTCTGCGTCGTAGTGTACGCGCCGGGCTCGCAGCCATGTTGGCCTTGGCCAGCCATGTCCCGGCCGAGGAGATGGACCTCTTGCAAGATATCTTCACTCAATTTTTCGAAGAGCAAGAGGTCGCTCGTGAAATCGCAGGGCTACTGCGGGGCAAGCCGCTGGACCGGTATGAAATGCATTATCTTTTCAAAGAGGCGGGATTTGATCCAGAAACCCTGCCCGGAATCGATTTTGACGCCGGGTTGGATGCCTTTCGAGGGGCTTTTCTGCTGGCTGCAACCGAAGATCTCGCTCTGCAAAACACCTTATCCACGGCCAACCTGTTGGAACAGACGCGGCTGCAAACCGAAACATTGCACGCCCTTGCTTAGTCCGTAGGAATGATACAGTTGGCGGTTCCTTGGGTCAAAAATCCAAACATCTTGAACGCCGACCTGAGTGACGACGCACTCACACCGTAAAGTATGCCGCTTTTTTTGTTGTTTTGGCAAAAAGGAACCCATCGAGAAATCCATCAAGGCAACCGTATAGAGATCGATTTGCTCAACTGTGGGAAGGCCTGTATACTTCCGCTATCGACCTTTCATCTGGGGTCAAACGATTACCTTGTTTTGCGGGCGTCGGCTCCGTCGTCTCGGTTTTTTGTTCTGTGCACACTCAATATAGCCGATAATGGCCCACATCTTTCCCGAAAGACTTCCAGAATACGTTCAGCAGGACCCGGTGCGAACCGCTGAACGGAGGGTCTACTATGCCTTGGCGGACTTGCCCGACGCGTACCGCGTGTTTTATAGCGTCGCCTGGCTAAGTCGTACGGCCGATGGCGCTCAGGATGGCGAAGCCGATTTTGTCATCGCGCATCCAGATCACGGTGTGTTGGTGTTGGAGGTGAAGGGTGGGGGCGTCGGATTCGATGCGGCTACGGGACAATGGTTTTCCGTTGATCGTCACGGCGTCGAACATCCCATCAAGAACCCAGTGCAGCAGGCTGGCCGTAGCAAGTTCGCCCTGCTGGCCAAGCTCAAAGATTTGCCCGGATGGAGGAATCATAGGATAACCATTGGACACGGGGTGGTGTTTCCCGATATCGCTGTCAGAGATTTGCCGCCGCGTCCAGACCTGCCGCGGGATATTGTCATCGATCGAGAGCATTTACAGGACCTCGCTCGATCCATTCCAGCCTTGTTTGCCTATTGGCGCGGACGAGGGGATCGACCTTTGGGGCAAAACGGCCTGCGCCTGCTCCATGACTTGCTTGCCCGGTCGTTCACCATCCGCACGCGGTTGGGCGTGGAACTGGACTACGAAGATGAGCGCATCATCCGGCTAACTGAAGCACAAATGCGCGTGTTGGATCTTCTTGCATTTCAACGCCGCGCAGCGATTCAGGGATGCGCGGGATCGGGCAAGACCATGCTCGCATTGGAAAAAGCCAAACGTCTGGCCAATGAAGGTTTCGACGTGCTTTTGACCTGCTTCAACGTCGCCCTAGCGCGACATCTCGCCGAACGCGCACCTGAACATGTGGAGGTCTTTCATTTTCATGGGTTGTGCGAAACGATGATCGAAGAAGCCGAAATTCGAGCCGTGCCACCGCAAAATAAACAAGCGTATTACGAGGGTTGGACAACGGTTTGGCGGTTACGTAGTGGTTACGTAGCGGTTACGTTTCGCAAGTTGGCGG
>JALXER010000153.1 GCA_027069385.1 Paracoccaceae bacterium | reverse complement strand
TTGCTGATTTCGGCCATTTCGGCCTTGGCACCATCTTTGCGCTCCAAAAACACAATCGCGCCCAGCGGCAGAGCTTCCCCAAAGCTGGCATTCTCGTTTTTGAGCGGCTTTACGTATGTATATTGCTTGTTGGACACATGCTGGCGCTGGGTCATATACTGGCGTGCCGTTTCACCGATCTGGTCTGGGATTGGCAAGCGTAAGCGCGGCGAAACCCCGCAAGAGATACCTCGGATAATTCCGTCATCTTCCACCGAAACGGGCAGGAAATCATCGGTGTACATGCGAATTCCCGCGGCAGCCATGGCCACGCTCAGGGTGCTTTTGCCCGCCTTGCGTGTGGCCGGAAACACCACCAAGCGCCCGCCAAAATCAGCGCCCGCCCCATGAATGCACAAAAGCGACGGGTCTTCCCGCAGGCGCTGCCAAGCAAGCTCGGCAACAATGGCGCAGATGCCATTGACCGAGTCACGGTAGCTATCGTCACTGTCGATATAGGGCGAGGTGAAATAGTAGCGGCCATTCTGCTTACGCTCGATGGTGGCAAAGGTTTCACGGGTGGTTTCGGAGACCACCTCATAAGGCCAATGGCTGAAAATATAAGGGAGCGATTCAAGAAAAACGGTATCGACCTTGAGGGTGATTCCGGCCTTAATGCCTTCCAGTAACAGGTATTCTTGTTTCGGTTCCATACGCTTTGCCCTGATTATCAAACACGCCCCTATCATATTTGAAAGGAGCGTGCATTAGATTCGTTACTTGGCGCTGCCAAGCGCGGCCCTTAGAAGCCGTTATCGACCAAGCACTGCAGGTATACAGGGTCATTCAGGTTCTCAGGGCCGCAAGTGGCCAGAACAACCGCTGGGTCGGTCGCTGTGCCGCCGCCTGTGCCACCCGTGCTGCCTGTGTCGTCTGTGCCGCTATTGCTCGGGCCAGCGCTTGGGGCGGCATCGTCACCACCGCCGCCGCTGTTTTTGCCGCCGCCGCTGGCCCCGCTACCGGCTTGCGCCATGGAAAGGGTGGTGAGCGCGGGTACGGAATAACCGGCAGCTGCCAGAATGCCGATACGGCCGAGGAGTTTACGGCGGGAAAGATCGTTTGTTTTGGTCATGTCTTAAGTCCTTTTGTATCTGCGAGAAGCGAATCGCCACTCGTTTGTAGGTTTGTTTTAACCCAAGCCTTTATTCAAAACCCTTACACGCATGGTCAGCCATCTGTCAGAAACAGGTCCGCAACACTAAAATCCTTTGTTTTATTGAAAGGTTTCGAGCTTGCCTTAGGCTTTCTACGCCGTCGGTTCCTACTTTTTGCCGCAGAAATCGTGGAGAACTCCGGCGGCCGATAGCGAGAACCAGTCAAAAAACCTGCCAAATGCACCCGTTTTGGGCCGTAAAAATCGTGTGTTTCCCTGCCTTCGCCCATCTGCTTGTCCTTTCCATGGCTTTCTGCAATGGGCTTACAGCAAAGACGTTGATAAATCCTTCAAGGGCTAAAGGCGGATATTGTCTTTATTCAGCGTGTAATATGCTCGCACGCAGGCCAACCCAGAGGGCAGGCCCTCATATTCGCGCGTCGCAATCTGCTTGCCCAGCTCGCCGTTAGAAACGCCCGAAGCCAGCCCCAGCAGCAGCCCTGCATTTTGGTCTTGCCCACCAATTTCGCCCGTAAGCTTTGCTTCAAACGCCTGACACGGCCCGCCTTTGCTTTCGATAATTTGGGGGTAAAAGTAAGCGCCAGTCACAAACACAATAAGAGCTAATAGATATTTCATGTCTAACCCAGCCAGCCTTTCAATTCAGTTTCAATTATGCCCGCAAGGGCGTTCATG
>JALXER010000152.1 GCA_027069385.1 Paracoccaceae bacterium | reverse complement strand
GTTGGAATTCGCCAAATCCGGTGGCCGCAAGCCGGTTGGCGGGGATATTCTGTTCATCGATCAGGTAGCGGACCACCGACAGGGCACGGGCCTGCGACAGTTCCCAGTTATCGGCAAAGCGGCTGCCGGCCCCCAGCGGCGTGTTATCGGTATGGCCATCCACCCGCAGGATCCAGTTCAGATCATCGGGCAGTTCGTCGGACACATCGCGCAGCACCGTTGCCACACGGGCGATCTGCGCCTTGCCATCTTCACCCAGATCCGCCGAACCGGGGGCAAACAGCACTTCGGAAGAGAACACAAACCGGTCGCCCACCACCTTGACGCCCTCGCGCTCGCCCAGCACCTCGCGGATGCGGCCAAAGAATTCGGAGCGGAACCCGCGCAGGTCCTGCGCCTCGGCCTCGGCCAGTTGGCGCGCCAGGGCTTCGGCATCGGCGCGGGCGGCTTCGGCGGTCGCGCGGGCGTTTTGCTCGGCGGCAACCCGGGCCAGCGCCGCATTCAGGTCGGCCCCCAGCGTTTCGATCCGGATTTGCGCCGCCTCGTCCTTGGCGTTGGATTCATCGAGCAACCCTTGCAGCGCGTTCAACTCGTCGCGCAGCGCGGCGGTTTGCTGGTTCAGCAGCGCCACCGCGCGGGCATTGTCGGCATTCTCGGCCTCTTGCAGGCGCAACAGGCGCTGTGCCTCGGCCAGCGCCACCTGCTGGTTTTCGATAATATCGGCCGAGCGCGTATCCCTATCGGCCAGTTCACGCTGCGCAGCGCGCGCCGCGGCCAGTTGGGTCAGGGTTTCGAGCGCCTTGGCGCGTTCTTCCTCCAAGGCAAGGGTCATGGCGGTCAGTTCTTCTTCGGCATTACCTAGCTGGGCACGCAGAGCCTCGGCAGCGGCGGCATCGGCCAGCCGCGCCTTTTCCGCGTCATCGAGCGCCGCGGCCCGTTCGGCCAGCGCCAGTTCTGCGGCGGTGATGGCTACCTCGCGGTCCTGCAACAGTTCGGCCAGCCGCAGCGCGTTGGCATGGGCCTGGTTGGTGGCGTTGGTCTGGGCCTCCAGATCGGCCTCGGCCTGCGCGATACGCCGTGCGGCCTCCTCTGCGTCGATCTCCTGATCGGCCAGCGCTTGCTGGGCCGCCTCGATCTGCCTGTCACGCTCGACCAGCAATTGCGCCAGCCGCTCGGCATTGGCCTCGGCGTCGGCGGTGGTGGCCTGCTGGTTGCGCAGCGCCGCGTTGGCCTGCGCCAGTTGCGCCGCCACGTCCTGCGCGTTGCCCTGCATTTCATCGAGCGCCACCTGCGCCGCCGCCAGATTTTCGTTGCTCAGCGCCGCTTGGTTGCGCGCCGCGACCAAATCGGCCAGAACCGCGATCCGAGCCAGTTGCACCAGGTTCAGGTCTTCTTCGAGCACGCGGCGGGCTTCCTCCAGCGCGCGAATTTCGTCGCGCGCGGCTTGGGCAGCAGCACGCTGGCTGGCCAGATCACGTTCGGTATCGGACAATTCGGCGGCCCGTTCGGCCAGCGCCAATTCGGCGGCTGTAATGGCATTTTCACGATCGGCCAGCAAGGTTGCCAGCCGTTCCGCATTGGCCTTGGCGTCGTCGATCACCGTCTGTTGCTGGGCCAGCGCGGCCTGCGCCGCGTCGGATTGCGCGCTGATATCGGCCAGATCGGCCTCGCGCTCGGCAAGGGTTTGCAGCGCCGCAACGCGGGCCAGTTCGGCGGCGTTGTAACGGGTCTGAAGGTCGTCGCGCTCGGTCTGCAGGCTGGCAATCTGGGCGCGCGCCGCGTCAAGATCGGCGCCGAGGCCGCTAAGATTATTCTGCCCCGAGGCCAGATTTTCGGTCAGATCGCGGTTTTGCGCGACCAGTTCCTGAATGCGGGCCTGCGCCTCGCGCTTGTTGGCTTCGGCCAGAAACAGTGCCTGTGCCGAACTGGCAATCTGCGCCTGCATTTCGGCCAATTGCGCGGTGCGGCGTTCATCGGCACCTTGCAGATCGGCGATCATGGCGCGCAGCGCATCGGCGCGGGCAGCGGCCAGACGGGCCTGTTCGGCCTGCGCATCCACTTCCGAGCGCGCCTGTGCCAGCGCCAGTTGCGCGGCCTCTTTGGCGTCGATTTCAACCTGATTGGCGGCCTCCAGCGCATCGACATTGGCCTGTGCCGCCTCGATGGCGCTGCTCAGGTCGCGATTGTCGGCCAGCAGGCTTGCGACGCGCTCCTCGTAGCTTGCAATCTGCGCGGCGTGGGCCTCCTGCTCGGCTTGCAGCGCATCGCGCTGGCGGCTGAGCGTGGCGATCAGGGCGTTCTGGCGCGCGGCCTCCTGGTCCGCAGCGCTGATTTGCCGGTCGAGTTCCCCGACCTGTTGGTTCAGGGCATCGGCGCGGCGGGTTTCCAGCCCCAGCGCATCGGCCAGCCCGGCGACCTGTTCGGCCAGATCGGACAATTCGTTGTCTTTGGTGGTAATGGTTTCGCTAAGCACGAATTGCACGATCATAAAGATCGACAGCACAAAGAACAGCACCAGCAACAGCGCCGTCATGGCATCGACGAAGCCGGGCCAGATGTTTGGCCCCTCGCGTCCGCCCGCCCGTCGCCCCAGCGCCACGACCTAGCCCCGCCGCTCGTTGGCAAGCGCCAGAATGCTTTGGGCCAGCGTCGCCAGATCACCGCGCAGTTCCGCGATGGAATCCTTGCGGCCGGCCGACATTTCTTCGAGCACCCGCAGCAATTGCACATCGATCGAGCGCAGCCGCGCCCGCGCCTCGCTGTCGAGCAGGCCGGTTTCATCCTGTTCCTTGCGCAACAGGCTGGTCATCTCGGCCTGATTGGTGGCGATGCGTTCGAACACTTCGGTGTCAAGGCTCAGCTTGGTGCCGGTGCCCTCGGATATGTTATAGGATAGCGAGGAAACCGAATGGGCAAGGTCGCTAAGGCTTTTGTCGGTTTTCTGGCGGGATTCCTCGCCGCGCATCATCACGTCTTTCAGGGTTTCGATCTGTAGGGCGGTCTGCTCCATAAAGCCGTAAAGCGCCGAAGTATCCCCACCGCCGCCGCTATGCTCTCCGTCATCCGAAATCAGCGAAATGCGGGTGATCGAGGACAACCATTCCTCAAGCTCCATATAGAACCGGTTCTGGCCATGGCTGGCGAACAGTTCCAGCAGGCCCACCACCAGCGAACCGGCCAGCCCCAGCAGGGACGAGGCAAACGCCGTGCCCATGCCGCCCAACTGGTTTTCCAGCCCGTGCATCAGGTTGGCAAACACGGTCGAGGCCTCGGCCCCTTCCTGCGGCGCAAGGCTGCGAATGGTATCGACCACCGCCGGCACCGTGGTGGCCAACCCGTAAAACGTACCCAGCAGGCCAAGGAAAATCAGCAGGCTGGCAATATAACGGGTGATGTCGCGCAATTCATCCAGCCGCGTGCCCACCGATTCCAGAATGGAGCGGGTCGAGGTAGAGGTCAGCGATTTGCGCGCCCGGTTATCCGACAGCAGCGCCGAAAGCGACGCCAGAATGCGTGGCGATTTGACAAATTCGTGGCCGGGCCGGTCCAGCGCGAACCCCTCGATCCAGCTGACCGAGGAAAGCAGGGTGTAAACCTGCCAGAAACACGCGGCAACCCCGACGACGAATACCGCCAGAATAACCCCGTTCAGATAGGGCGAGGCCTCGAATATGGCGGCCATGGAAGGATAGGCAAAATAGCCCCCGACCAGCACTAGTGCAAGGATAACCACCATGATAAACGTCTGGCGGGTGGGCAAGGTAAACTTGGGTTCTTTTTTCGAATCGAGAACAAATGTCATGCCGTTTTGGCGCTCCTGATTGCGGGTGCTTTACCACTTGGAAAAAGCAAAAATATTGCGGATAGCCGTGGAAATGGCACACAATGTAGCATATATAACCCTTAACAATCAAAAATACACCTGTCTATTTCAGATATAAACTTGAGAGGAACAAATATGTTTACACAGAACGGACCACTTGATTCACTGGGCGCGTTTGGCATTACCGCCATTGCTGTGCTGGTTTTTGCCATTATCATGATCTGGATGATGGTTAAGGTCGTCCCGCAGGGCGAGGAATGGACCATCGAACGCTTTGGCCGCTATACCCGCACCCTGCCCCCCGGGCTTGGGTTTCTAATTCCGGTCATGGACAAGGTCGGTGCCAAAATCAACATGATGGAAACCGTGCTGGATATTCATAGCCAAGAGGTGATTACCAAGGATAACGCCATGGTGGTTGCCGACGCGATTGCCTTTTACCAAGTGGTTGACGCGGCGCGGGCTGCCTATGAGGTGCGCGATCTGGAACGGGCCATCCGGAACCTTTCCATGACCAATATCCGTGCGGTTATCGGCTCTATGGACCTGGACGAAAGCCTGTCCAACCGCGATGCCATCAACCACCGTTTGCTAAGCGTCATTGACGAAGCATCCCATGGCTGGGGCGTCAAGGTAATGCGCGTCGAAATCAAAGATCTGGCGCCGCCGCCCGATATTAACGAGGCCATGGCCCGCCAGATGAAGGCCGAGCGCATGAAACGTGCGGACATTTTGACCGCCGAGGGCGAAAAGCAGTCCGCTATTCTAACCGCCGAAGGCCTGCGTGAAGCCCAAATTCGCGAGGCAGAAGGCCGCCGCGAGGCTGCGTTCCTGGATGCAGAAGCCCGCGAACGCGCCGCCGAGGCCGAAGCAAAGGCGACCAAAATGGTGTCGGTTGCCATCGCCGAGGGCGACGTGCAGGCGATCAACTATTTTGTTGCGCAAAAATACACCGAAGCGCTGAAAGAGGTCGCATCTTCGCCCAATTCGAAAACCATCATGATCCCGCTCGAGGCCGCCAGCGTCATCGGATCTATCGCCGGGATCTCCGACATCGCAAAAGCTGTCAAAGAGAAATAAGGAGTCCACATGGAAAACCAATTCTTTCTCTGGGTGGCCGAACTGAACCCGTGGGTTTGGGTCGCCTTGGGGATCACCCTGATCACCATCGAAATTCTGGCCCCGTCATTCATCTTTGTCTGGCCGGGGCTGGCAGCAATCGTCATGGCGGTGATCGTCTGGCTGGTGCCTGGTCTGGCCGGTGAATATCTGGTGGCCATTTTCGCCATCCTGTCGCTGGTCATGATCTTTGTCGGGCGCAAATTCGTGACCAAGTACACAGACAAGGAACCCGCAAGCCGGCTGAACGCCCGATCCAGGAACATGGTGGGGCAGCGCGCCAAGGTGCTTGCCTTCGAGGACGGGCGCGGCACCATAGAGGTAAGCGGCGTGCAATGGCCAGCCCGCTGGGATAACGGAGAAATTGCAAATCCGGGACATACGGTTGTCATTACTGAGGCAGATGGGGTAACCTTGCGGGTAACGAACGCCTGATCCCCTAAGATCGGGATCAAATCACCCGCGTGAATAGCGCGCCAAACCGAACCGGATCGACCCATCGATGTGCAGACAATTTGGCATAGTTGCTGGTTTCACCCTTTGGTTTGCGCCAATCGCCGCATTGGCGCAAACCGCTTGCGAACCCTACGAAGTCGCGCCCGGGGATACGCTTAATTCTATCGCCATGGCCGCCTATGGCACCCGCCAGATGGCCGACGGGATCTACAGCACCAACACACAAATCATCGGGCCGGACCGCAACACCATCGAAATCGGCATGATACTGGAACTGCCCTGTCAGGCAGGGCCGGTTGCGGTTTCAACCGAAACGCCCGCGGCCACTCCGCCGCCGCCGCGCATCGCGCCCGACACCCCTGCCCTGCTGAGCGTCGGGGATTTCCCGCCGTTTTCCGGCATAGAGGGGCGCGGCATGATCAACGATATCGTTGTGGCCGCGCTGGGCAATTCGGGCTTTGGCGACATGTTCCAGTTTTTCGATCTGCGCCCGCTCGATCAGGCCGCACAGGCCGCGCAGGCACTGCCCACAATTGTGCTTTCCTACCCGTGGGTGCGCCCCGATTGCGACAACACCACCGGCCTGTCGGCCCAGTCGCGCAACCTTTGCCAGAACTATACGTTTTCGCAACCGGTCTATGCGCTTCAGGTCTCGCTATACGCGCTGGATACACCGGTCGATATCCACGCCCCGACCTATCTGGAAATCTGCTCTACCGGATTTTACCCCGCCGCGCCGCTGGCCGCGATCTATGCCATCGTCGAAACCCGCCCCAGCGTGGCCATTTGCCTGAACGGGCTGATTGCCGGAGAATTCGACGCGATCGTCGCCGACAGTGTCAGCGTCAAGGGGTTTTTGCAAACCGGTCTGGTTCCCAACCCCGAAGTAACCTGGAACGCCACCCTGCACGCCATTGCCTTTAACGGCAATCCCGACGCAATGCGGGCGCTGGCGCTGTTTGATCAGGGACTGGAAGCGCTTAAACAAACCGGTGAATGGTTTGCTATTGTCAGCGAGCACCTGAACCGTCTGCCCTGACCAGCGCCGCCAGTTCGGCCAGCTCTCCGGGGTCTATGCCCAATTCAATCAGGTGGCGCAGGGTCTCGAACAGATAGTCGCGGTTGGGTCCGGCCGACCCCTGCGCCGTGGCGATCATCCGCGCCTGTTCGGGCAGGCCAAGGCCGCCCGCATATTGCGCGTGATCCCGATCCACCACATAGCACAAGGCCTTAACCACCCGCCCGTCCTGCAGGGTCAGGGGCTGGATCGATTCATAATAGGCATAGGAAACCAATTCACGTTCGCGCAGATAGGCAAGCGTGGCCTTGGCGGTGTCGGGCGGCACGAAATAGGCCACCCCCTCGACCTGCGCGCCCTGTGCAGGGTCCAGCGCCAGCACAAGGCCGGGCTGCGCTTGGGTGCCGCGATAGTGGATCGAGGTCATGCAAAAGCTGCGGCTGAACCCGTCAAGGCGCGCCAATACCCGCTGTTCATGGTCAAACCCCGGTCGCCAGATCAGCGACCCGTAGCCAAAAACCCAAAAGCCGTCATTGCCCATTTTTATCCCTGCCCCGTTATGGTACACTTTGGTAAACCACCCGCCCGAAAAAGGGGAGAGCCAAATGAAATTTGTCATAAAACTGGTGCTGCTGGCCGCCGCCGGCTGGAGCGGATACTGGTTTGTCGGCGCCAAAGGGCAGGAAAACCTTGTGGCGGGCTTTCTGGATTCGAGCCGTAGCGATGGCTGGGTTGCCCGGACCGGCGATTACACCGTCACCGGCTTTCCCAACCGCTTTGATACGCAGGTCACCGACCTGACCCTGCTTGACCCCAGCGGGGAATGGGGCTGGCAGGCCGACGAGTTCCAGATCATGGCGCTGTCCTATCAGCCCAACCATGTGATTGTCGCCTTTCCGGGCCAACAGGTTATCACCACCCCCTCGGGCACGTTAAGCGTGGCAGGGGAACAGCTTCGCGGCAGCGTGGTTATCGCGCCGCAATCCGATCTGGCCCTGTCGCGCCTGCAACTGGAAGGGGCCTTGGTGCGGCTGCACAGTTCGGACGGGTGGGATGCGCTGGTGAACAGCCTGAATATCGCGCTGCATCTGGATGACGCGGGCGCGGACCTGCCCTATCGCCTTGGGGTAGAGGCCACCGATATCACCCCGCCCGCCATGCTGACCTCGATCATCGGTGGCGGGCAATTCCTGCCCGATACGGTCGAAAAACTGTATCTTGACGCGCATCTGGCGCTAAGCGCGCCGCTCGACCGGCACAGCTTTGAAACCCGCCCGCCCCTGCCCACCGCCGTAACCATCAACGACGCCGAGATCGTCTGGGGCAGTTCAAGGCTGCGGGTCAACGGGATGCTGAGGGATAGCGGCGGGCGCTATGTCGAGGGCGAATTGACCCTGAACGTGGAAAACTGGCAACCGCTTTTCGATGTGTTCAAAGCCGCTTCGCATCTGAGCACCACCGAAAAGCTGACCCTGAAACGAGCGCTCGACGCGGCCTCCAGCGGATCAACGCTGCAATTCACCCTCACCTTTTCCGGCGGCGAATCGCATATCGGGCCATTCACCATCGGCCCCGCGCCGGTCATCCCCTTTTAGGCCTCCAATTCGGTATCCCAGTACAAAAAGTCCTGCCAGCTTTCATGCAGGAAATTGGGCGGGAACTTGCGGCCCAGATTTTGCAACTGCGCCGGTGTGGGCTGCTCGGGTTGCTTGAAAAGATGCATACCGGCCTGCGCCACCGAGCGCGAGCCTTTGGCCAGATTGCACGGCCCGCAGGCCGCCACCACGTTTTCCCATGTGGTCTGCCCGCCCCGCGCGCGCGGCACCACATGGTCAAAGGTCATCTGCCCCTGATCCCCGCAATATTGGCAGGTGAACCCGTCGCGCAAAAACAGGTTGAAACGGGTGAATGCCGCGGTCGGCTTGGGCTTGATATAGTCCTTTAGTACCACCACCGAAGGGATGCGCATGCTGACCGAGGGCGAATGGACGCGCTGGTCATATCGGGCAATAACCATCACCCGATCCAGAAACGCCGCCTTTACCGCCTCTTGCCAGGGCCAGAGCGACAGGGGCAGGTAGGAAAGCGGCCGGAAATTGGCGTTCAGCACCAGCGCCGGAAACTTTTTCAGCTTTGCCGGTTCCCAAATCGAATTTGCCATGGTCGTTGCGGGCATTGGTCTGTCCTGTATCCACGTTACACCGGACTATATATAGATATGGATACCGAACAACCCCCCAGATAAAGAAAGGGCCGCGTGTGCGGCCCTGTCAGATATCAGCCATGCAGCAGGAAACTATCGCCCGATAATTTCTTCGGCTTCGCTGGCGCTGTTGCTGGTCAGGGCCAGTGCCAGAACCGCAACAATAACCAGCGGAATCAGCCATGCACCGGAGCCGCCCATGCGGGTCGGTTCCTCAACGGCGACAGGGTCGGGTGCCACATAAGCGATGTTACCAGCGGCGGCAGCACCGGCGCTAACAATTGCGACAAGCGCAAGTTTCAGAGATTTCATTTCTATTCCTTCCGATCAAGAATTCGTTAACAGTCTGTTTCCTAGCATAGTGCGTTGCCAAAATACAGCCCCAAGTATAGTACACCCAAAAACGCCCCCCCTCCCTGTGTCAAAAGGTCTTTTGCAAAATGAACTGCAAGGCCATGCTAAGCCCGTCCATGGCGATACTGTGGGCCGTGCCTTCGGAAAGATGGGTGTAAACCTCGAATCCGGCGGCGTTCAGCGCGTTTGCCGCTTCGGGCAAAGAGGAAGGCGGCACCATCGGGTCGCTGTCGCCATGTACCAGCAGCACCGGCATTTTGCAGGTCATCTCGGCGGCCAGCCGCCCGGGTTCCAGCAAGCGGCCCGAAAAACCGACCAGACCGGCCACCGGCTCGGCCCGCCGTGGCAGCACATGCAGCGCCATCATGGTGCCCTGCGAAAAGCCCACCACAACGGTATTCGCCGCCGTCACACCCTCGGCCTGCATGGTTTCATCCAGCCAGATGTTCAGGGTATCGATTGCCTCGGTCATACCTTTGGCCGATTCTTCCTCGCTGGAACCGTCGAGCCACGGAATCGGGAACCACTGGAACCCCATCGGATTATTGGCGCAGGGCTGCGGCGCGTCGGGGCTGACAAAAACCGTGTCGGGCAGGTGCTCGGCCAGCGGTTCGGCCAGCCCCAGCAAGTCATTGCCGTCGGCGCCATAGCCGTGCAGAAACACGATCAGGTTTTTGGTTTGCCCCGATGCGGGCGCGCGGCGGTGGTTGGTTAGCGTGGTCATTCAAATTCCTTCCCGATCTTTGATAACGTGGTAATAGGACCATAGCAGCCGCGCCGCAACCGCGCGCCACGGAGACCAGGCCAGCGCCATCTGGCGCAACGCCCGGTCATCGGGGCGCTCCGGCAGGTCGAACAGCACCTTTGCGGCCTCTTGCAAGGCCAGATCGCCCGCGGCCAGCACGTCGGCGTGGCCAAGGCTGAACATGGCATAAATCTCGGCGGTCCAGACCCCGATCCCCTTGACCTGCGTCAGGGTTTTGACCACGCTTCGGGTGGGCTGGCCCGCCAGCGCGTCATAATCAATGTCGGCAAGGGCCAGCGCCTTTGCATAGGCTGCCTTTTGTTTCGACAGGCCAAGCCCGCGCAGGTCATCCCCGGACATTCGGGCGATCCGGCCCGCATCGGTGGCTCCGGCGTTTTCCAGCCTGGCCCAGACCCCGCGCGCCGCCGCCACCGATATCTGTTGCGAGACGATCATTTCCAGCAGCGCGGCAAAGCCCCCGTCACGCCGGCGCAACGGCAAGGGGCCGGTCTGGCGCAACGCCTTGTCAAAGCGCGGATCCTGCGCCGCCAGCCACGCCGCCCCCGTCGCCACATCTGCATCGTTTTCGATAATTCCGGGCATGGTTCCCTTGCCGATCACATTTGAAATTTGGCTCTGGTCATCGGGCCAGCGCCGCCATAAAAGCGAATGTATGACTATGAGTGCAAATGATCGCATTGCCAAGCGCAATGTCATGGTGCTGGTGGCCGCGCAGGCGATCCTCGGCAGCCAGATGGGAATCAGCTTTATCCTTGGCGGGTTGGCGGGGAAAATGCTGTCGCCCAACCCGTGTCTGGCGACCTTGCCGATTTCCCTGATCATTCTGGGGTCGATGCTGACTGCGCCTGTTATGTCCAATATCATGCAAAAATACGGGCGGCGGGCCGGGTTTATCGGT
Source organism: Paracoccaceae bacterium (assembly GCA_027069385.1). GTDB lineage: Bacteria > Pseudomonadota > Alphaproteobacteria > Rhodobacterales > Rhodobacteraceae > UBA3077. The sequence continues at coordinate 10,429 of JALXER010000152.1, read as the reverse complement.
GGCGCGCTGGCCGGGGCTATCGGTGCGGCGATCTCGGCCTATGCGCTGTGGCACGGGTCGTTCTATATCTTTTTGCTCGGGTCGTTCATTACCGGTATCTATATGTCGGCGCAGGGGTTTTACCGGTTTGCCGCAACCGACATGGCCAGCCCCGAATTTATGCCCAAGGCGATCAGCTGGGTCATGGCCGGAGGTCTGCTGGCAGCGCTGATCGGGCCGGAACTGGTAAAATTGACCCAGGGGGCCGTCAGCGCCATTCCGTTTATCGGGGCTTATCTGACCGCCATCGGCCTGAATGTGGTCGGGCTGTTCCTGTTCTTTTTTCTACGCATTCCCGTGCCCGAACCGGTTACGGCTGATACGCCCTCGGGGCGTTCGCTGGGGCAGTTGCTGCGCGAGCCGCAAATCGTGGTGGCAATCATCAGTGCCATGGTGGCCTATGCGCTGATGAATCTGGTGATGACCTCGACGCCGCTGGCGGTGGTGGGGTGCGGGTTTAATACCAACGATGCCGCCGATGTGGTGCGCGCCCATGTGCTGGCCATGTATGTGCCTTCGTTCTTTACCGGCTATCTGATTTCCTGGTTCGGCACCCGCAAAATTGTGGCTTTGGGGCTGGTTATTCTGGGGTCGGCAGGGCTGGTGGCGCTGAACGGGGTGGAACTGTCGAATTTCTATATCGCGCTGGTGCTGCTGGGGATCGGCTGGAATTTCGGGTTTATCGGCGGGACAACCATGCTGGCCAAAGCTCACGAACCCGAGGAGCGCGGCCGGATCCAGGGGGTCAACGACTTTATGGTGTTCGGCATGGTTACGGTGGCCTCGCTAAGCTCGGGCGGGCTGATGAACTGCTCGGGCGGGTCGGCACAAGAGGGCTGGACCGCAGTCAACATCGCGATGATCCCGTTTCTGGTGCTTGCCGGCGGCGCACTGCTCTGGTTTGTGATAAGCGGCAAAAGTAAAGACGTGTCCTAGGACGGATGTATTGTGGTGGCAGATGCGCGCCATCAGAGCGTAAACCCTCAACCGGAATTGCCTCGGTTTCGGGGGGCTAAAGCCCCCGCTCAACCAAGGCACATTTTTCAGCAAGCTGAAAAACGGCTGCCGGCGGCGGTGGCCTCGCCTTCGGCTCGGCGGACGGGTGGCAAGCGAAGAACATAGCAGGTAGGTCGGGTATTTGCGCAACGGCGCTACATCCCGTATTTGCGAAGGCAAATTCGGGATGGGGCCGACCGCAGGTCGGCCCGGCCCAACGGGAGGAGGCTGATTGCGCAAGCAATCATGCCGACGACGGGCGGGAGTGCTCCGGCACAGGAGGGGCTACCATCGGCCTGTCAGGGAGCGCCAGCGCAGGGTTGCCCCGCGGGCAAAGGGGGATTCGTTAAGGTTGCCCGTCAGGATATCATCGGGATTGCGTTGCGCAAAGCGTAACGTCGCATCACTACGCCAGCCCGCCAGCAGGGCCGGAGTAACGGATCGGGGAACCTTACGGCGCTGCGCGCGGGCGGCGCTTATGGCCTGTCTGGCATCATGCAGGACTGGCCCAACCTCGGACGGGACGGGGTGGCGACCGCGTGCCAACAATTCGGGCAGCGCGCGCAGCAGGTTGGCCACCCCCGCCCCGTAGGCAAATTTGCCAATCACCGGCAGCGCCGTAGGGGGCGCGCCGAGCGCCCGCGCTGCCAGTTCCATAACATTTCCCGCCGTCGCCTGGATATAGCCGTCAAACGCGGCGCGGTCAGGGTGCGGGTCGCGGTAAATGTCAAAGCGGCGCGCTTGTATCAGCCCGTCAAACAGCGGTCGCGGCAAGGCATGGGTCTGAACGACCTGCGCCACAGCGGGCAGGATTTCGTGGGTCTGCGGGGCCTTCCCCGCATAGATCGCCTCGATCGCATCCGCCCACCATTGCAGGCGCATCTCGGCAATCATCGGTTCGGCGCTGGCCCAGGGCGCGCGGGCGACCTCCAGATTGAAGGCATAGATCGCGTGCAGTTCCGGCAGGTGCGGCGCGCTGGCATAGCGGTCGGGGTCGCCCGCTTTTACCCGTTGCGTACAGGCCTTAAAGCTCATGGTGGTGACACCCTTCGGGGTTGAGGCTGAACAGATCGGGTGAGCGAAGGGCCAACAGGTTTTCAAGAGTGGCCGCGCGGCCAAAATGGCCCAGCACCACGCTCAGCCACCCGCCATGCGTAACCAGCAGGGTTGGCTCGGACATGTGCAGCACGGTTTGCGCCCGCGCCCAGACATCTGCCGCGCTTTCACCGCCTGTTGCCTTGGTATTTGGGCTGGCGAACCCGCGCCTTAGCACGGCCTTCCAATCGTCACGCGGACCACCGGCAAGCCGCCATTCGCTTAGCGCCTCGACCGGTTCAATCGCCAAACCGGCGGCGGCGGCAAAGGGCGCTACGCTTTGTTGTGCCCGCAGGTAGGGGCTGGACAGGATGCGTTTGATCCCGAATTGCGTCAGCGTTGCCACAATGCCCTGCGCCTGTTCAAACCCCTTGGCCGATAGCGGCGCATCGGCGGCTTCGGCGGTTTTATCACAATGACGCAATAGCAGGATCATGCCAGCACCTGCCTGATCACGGCGGCGGTTTCAGGCGCATCGACCAAATCCAGATGACCCAGAGCGGGGATCAGGTGAGTGTGGCCGCGATTGCTGGCTAGCGCCATGGTTTCATGATAGCGATCTGCCCGAAAGGCTTCGTCCTCGGTTCCGGCCACAAGGGTAAAATCGGGCAAGGCGGCGATGTCTTTCAGATAGGCGGCGCGCGGGGCAAAGCCGGTCATCATCCGATAGCTATAGGAGCGCGTGGCAGTGTGGCCAAGCGGCCCGTCCAGCACCGCATCGGGAAAGCGGAACTGCACCGTGGTCAACCCGTTCAACCCGCAAAACCGCAGCATGTTGAGCATCGACAGCCCGACAATCCGGCGGGTCAGCGTTATGGCCCAGCCCGAGCTTTCGCGCGCGGTCGGGGCGTTGTGTTTCAGGAACGGGGCCAGCAGGATCGCATGATCGGCCCGCCCCTTCAGCGCACCGTTCAGCGCCCGGATCACCAGCCCCCCACCCGAGGAATGGCCCAGCATCACCAGCTTGCGCCCCGTGTCATATGCCGCAACCAGATCGGCCAGATCGTCCTCCAACTGATCGATATAGTCGATATCTCCACGGCGCCGCGGCGCAATCCCGTGGCCGCGCAGATCGGGCACCAGCACTTGCGCATGGCCACCCGTTGCCAGCATTTCGGCCAGCGCCGCAAATTGCCCCCCGTGCCAGCCCGAGCCATGCACCATCACCAGCAGCGGCCCCTTGGCGCAGGGGTAATGGCGCAACGGCAATACCGCTCCATCACGGGCGCGATAGCTCTGTTCGGGCGGCGGCGGTGCCGCACCCCCTGTAGATATCCGCTTGAAATCCAGCCCGCCGCCGCGAAGGTCAGAGCGCGGGTGCTGCGAGGCAATCAGCCCGAGCGCCAGCGCAATCTGCCCTGCCGCAATGGCCAGTATGGTCCACAAAACACTCATGTCAGCTCCACCAGAAAGACCACATAGTCGTAATCGGGAAAGCAGGTATCGAACACGTCGATTTCGGCCTGCGTTTCGGCGATTACCGCATCCATCACCGCGCCCTGCCCTTGCAGGGCTTCAATATTGGCGCGCAAGCCAGCGTAATACCCGGCCCAGCCATCAAGGCCCAGCGGGTCGGCGGCAATGGTGCGAAAGCCCTGATCCTCCAACGTGGCAAGCATTTGGTTAAGAGTCGACATTTCGGGATAGGCTTCATCCCAGAAATCCCGCGCGGCGGGGCGGGGGGTGTCGGTCAGCCAGACCACCTCGGAAAAGGCGATCTTTGCGCCGGGGTTCAGGTGCCAGCGCCACGCGGCAAGGGCGGCCTCTACCCCCGGAAAATAGGCGGCACCGGCGCACCAGATCAGGTCGAACATACCCGATGGGCGCAGCATATCGCCGACCTGAAAATCGACCCGCAGCCCGCGCGCCTGTGCTGCTTTGATAAAGGCCGGTTGCTTGTCCAGCCCGACGATCTCGACCCCCGGCAGGGCGCGCGACAGGATCTCGCTATCCGCCCCCGAGCCGCACCCCGCATCCAGCACCCGCCCCATGGCAGGCGGGTCGGCCATTTCGACCACGCGCAGCAGGCTGTCGGTTGTACCCGGCCCCTCGCGGGTCAGGCCAGAATACAGCCGGATGAACGCATCATACCCCTCAACCATGCCCCGCCCCGTCGCGGATCAGCTTCCAGCGGATCGCATCCAGCAGCGCCTGAAAAGAGGCATCGACGATATTGGCCGACACCCCGACCGTAGACCAGCGCCGCCCCTGCCCGTCCTCGCTGTCGATCAGCACGCGGGTTACGGCGTCAACGCCGCCATTGGTGATACGCACCTTGAAATCCACCAGCCGCATATCGTCAACGATGCTCTGATACGGCCCCAGATCCTTGCCCAGCGCCTTTGCCAGCGCGTTAACCGGCCCGCTATCCTTGCCGTGTTCGTCAAGGCTGTCCGATACCGACAGCACCTTTTTGCCGTTGATCTTGACGGCGACCACGGCTTCGGACAGGGTCACAATCTTGTTGGCCTTGTTCTTGCGCCGCTCGACGGTAACGCGATAGCGTTTGACCTCGAAAAAGCGCGGCAGGGTGCCCAGTACCTCGCGGGCCAACAGCTCGAAACTGGCCTGTGCGCTGTCATAGGCATAGCCCCTGTCCTCGCGCTCTTTGACGCGGTTCAGGATGTCGTTCAGGGCCGGATCACCCTTGGCCACCTCGATCCCCGCGTCTTTCAGGCGCGCGCGCAGGTTGCTTTGCCCGGCCTGGTTGGACATGGGCACAAGGCGCGCGTTGCCCACGGTTTCGGGGGGGATATGTTCATAGGTGGTCGGGTCTTTCAGAATGGCGCTGGCATGCAGCCCTGCCTTGTGCACAAAGGCCGAGGCGCCGACATAGGCGGCGTGGGCATTGGGCACCCGGTTCAGGATATCGTCGAGCATCCGCGACAGCCGCGTCAGGCCGGTAATGTCTTTGACCCCGATGTCATAGCTGCTGGCATAGGGCTCTTTGAGCAGCAGGGTCGGGATCAGCGTCACCAGATTGGCGTTGCCGCAGCGCTCTCCCAGCCCGTTAAGGGTGCCCTGCACCTGACGCACCCCCGCATCGACGGCGGCAAGGCTGTTGGCCACGGCGTGTTCGGTGTCGTTATGGGTATGGATACCCAGATGGTCGCCCGGGATCCCCGCATCAATCGCGGCGCGAACGGCGCGGGTGATATCGGCAGGCAAAGCGCCGCCATTGGTGTCACACAAGACCACCCAGCGCGCACCGGCATCATAGGCTGCGCGGATGCATTCAATAGCGTAATCGGGGTTGGCGCGGTACCCGTCAAAGAAATGCTCGGCATCGAACAACGCCTCGCGGCCAAGCGAGACCAGATGGGCGACGCTATCACGGATCGCCTCGACATTGTCGGGCAGGGCCATGTTCAGCGCGGTGGTGACGTGGAAATCATGGGTCTTGCCGACCAGACACACCGCCGGTGTGCCCGCGTTGACCACACCGGCCAGCACATCGCAATTCGCCGCCGACCGACCGGCCCGCTTGGTCATGCCAAAGGCGGTGAAGGTGGCGGTTTGCAAAGTCGGGGCATGGTCGAAAAACTCGCTATCGGTCGGGTTTGCGCCCGGCCAGCCGCCCTCGACATAATCAACGCCAAGATCATCGAGCGCCCGCGCTATGCGCACCTTGTCCTCGGCAGTAAAATCCACGCCCTGGGTTTGTTGACCGTCGCGCAGGGTAGTGTCGTAAAGGGTGATGCGTTCGGTCATGGTGTTGCCCTCTTATGGTGGGTGCAAGCACCCACCCTACGGAAAAACGTCTCAAAGTATGGTGGGTGCTTGCACCCACCATACGCACGGCCCTGCATAAGCGACGAAGTCATTTTAAAAGCTCCGTTATTTCTTGTGCCATAGCAGCCCCCGAAACCTTGGCATTTGGTTGTTGAACCCCTTTGTCCACAAGAACCTCAAAGATAACGCCAAGTCTGGCAGCTTTATCTTTCAGGCGATCGGCCGCATCAAAATCTTTGCTTTTTCGCAAATCCATCCATTGTCTTGCAACGGCATTGGCGGCATCTAGTGCGTCAGTATTTCCACCGACGAAGCCAAAAGATCCGGCAGCGCCCAAGTCAGTAATATCCTCGAGCCCCAGCAAAGCCAGCCCGGCTGCAAGCCCCGCCGCATCCCCCGCCTTCGCAAGCCTATGTAACTCCGCAATCGCCCCCGCGGTGTTCAGGTCATCGCTGAGCGCCGCCACAAATGCCCGGGACAGATTGGCCGCGGGGTCAATCCCCTCGGTCAATCCGCGCCACTTGCGCAGCGTTTCCGTTGCCTCCCGCACTTTCTTTTCCGTCCAGTCCATCGGCGAGCGGTAATGCGTGCTGAGCAGCACAAACCGGATCACCTCGCCGGGTACGCCCTGCTCCAGCAAGTCATGCACGGTAAAGAAATTGCCCAGGCTTTTGGACATCTTCTTGCCCTCCACCTGCAGCATCTCGTTATGCAGCCAGTAATGCGCAAAATCCCCGTGCGGGTTGGCGCAGCAGCTTTGGGCGATCTCGTTTTCGTGGTGCGGGAATTGCAAATCAATGCCCCCGCCGTGGATGTCAAAGCTTTCGCCCAGCAGGTCAAGGCTCATGGCCGAGCATTCGATATGCCAGCCCGGGCGGCCAAAGCCCCACGGGCTTTCCCAGCCGGGCTGATCGCCGGTCGAGGGCTTCCACAGCACAAAATCCATCGGGTCGCGTTTGTAATCCGCCACCTCGACGCGTTCACCCGCGCGCATATCCGCCAGCCGCCGGCCGGACAGCGCGCCGTAGGCATCATAGGAATTGACGTCAAACAGCACATGGCCGTCGGCAACATAGGCATGGCCCTTGTCGATCAACACCTGAATCATGGCCACCATCGGGCCGATATACCCGGTCGCGCGCGGCTCGTGGTCGGGGCGCAGCGACCCGAGCGCGTCCATGTCCTCGTGATACCATTTGATCGTTTCATCGGTAATGTCGCGGATATGACGACCCGTTTCAGCCGCCTTGGCGTTGATCTTGTCATCCACGTCGGTAAAATTGCGCACATAGGTCACGTTGCCATAGACATGCCGCAGCAGCCGGTAGAGCACATCGAACACCACCACCGGACGGGCGTTGCCCAGATGGGCACGATCATAAACCGTCGGCCCGCAAACATACATGCGAACATTGTCGGGATCGATAGGGGTGAACACCTCTTTGCGGCGGGTTCGGGTATTGTAGAGTTTAATCATAGGCTTTCCATGCGCGGTTGCTCCGCGACGGGCCTAGCATTTCATCGTTGATTTGGAAACAGCGAACCCACCGCGGACTTATGTCAGCAGATAGTACAAATCAAGGAGATGCAAATCGGGTCACTCATATGCCGAGGCTATCAGTATTCAAAGGCCGATGCAAGGGGCGCTCCCGCCCGTCCCCGGCATGGTTCGCAAGCGAACCAGCCTGGCCCGGTTGGGCCGGGCCGACCTGCGGTCGGCCACATTTGCCATTCGCAGACGCTCATGGCAAATGGCCACCCGTTCGCGCATCCCGCCGGATCAGCGGCACCAGTTGCTGTGAAACCAGCCCACCGCCCCCAGCCGGTTTGAATCGCGCGTAACAGAACCGGCAAAGCACCATGCGCCGATACAGTTGGCGTTGTGCCCGACCCTGTCACCGTTGCGAAGCCGGCCAATCTGGCGATAGCGCACATCCGGCCCGGCGCGCAGCGCCAGAAACCCGTCACCATCCGGGTTCAGCCCGCTGACTGTGCACATGGCCGCCTCTGCCGTCCCGACCGGAAATACATCGAGGCGACGCAACGCGCCCGGCCAGACGCCCAGCACCGTGCCCCCCTGCCCGAACCGCATTTCCCCGTTGCGCCCGAACACGCTGATCCGGGTTTGGGCGGTATCAACGGCGCAACCCCGACGGGCCTCGACCGCCTGCAGCGCCGCCACCCGCGACTGCGCCTTCTGGTTCAGTTCCGGCGTGGTTGTCCAGCAATCATCATTGTCAAACACCGCCTGCCCCAACGGCGTGCGAAAACACTGGCCCGCCACGTTCAGGATCTGGTTGCGTTCCACCCACAGCGCCGGACACGAAGCCCGCCCGTTCACCATCACCGGAAAGCTGCCCGCCCCCGCCAGACCGGGCCAAAGCGCCAGCACCACCAGCAGGGCGATATAACGCCAGCCCGATGTCACGGCTCGCCCCGGGTAACATCATGGGCATAGAGCCAGTCAAACCGGCCCAGCAACCATTCCTCGTTCAGATATGACAGCACCTTATGCGCTGCGCCGCGCACCAGTGGCGATTTCAGGTGATAGGCCGTCGCATTGCGCAACGCCCCGTTCTGCACCCGTGTGGCGCGGTCCTTGCGCCGGTCCTCGTAATCATGCAAGCCCCGTCGCGGCCCTCGCGCGCGGGCCAGACTGTCGGCCAGCACCCAGGCATCCTCCAGCGCCATCACCGCGCCCTGCGCCAGAAACGGCAGCATCGGGTGGCAGGCATCTCCCAGCAGCGCAATGCGGTTTTTGGACCAGCGCGGCAGCACCGGATGGTTGAACAGCCCCCATAAAAAGGTGTCATTGACCTTGGAAAGCAACGTTTCGACCTCGGGGCACCAGCCGGAAAACGCCGCTTGCAGGTTGCTGGGCACATCCGGAAGGTTCCAGCCTTCCTCGGTCCAGTTCTCGCGCTCGACCACCGCCACGAAATTGATGACCGAGCCCCCGCGCAGCGGATAGGTGACCAAATGGCGGCCCTTGCCCATAAAGACCTGCGCGGCGTTGGGGAACATCTCGGCGGGCAGCTTGTCGGCCAGCACCAGCCCGCGCCACGCCACCTGTCCGGTAAAGCTGGCCGGTTCGCCCTCGAACACCGCGCTTCGCGTCGGCGAGCGCACCCCGTCGGCTGCAATCAGCAGGTCGGCAAGCACCGCATCGCGGCCCTCGAATTCAAGCAGGGCACCGGCCTCGTTGCCGGTCACATTGGTGACATGATGGTCAAACGCGATGGTAACGCCGGCATCCAGCGCCGCCTTGGCCAGCAGGTCCAGCAGGTCGGCGCGGTGGAACTGCCAATAGGGCCGGCCATAGCGCTGCAACGCGGCCTCTCCCAGTGGCAAACGGGTGATGGTCGCGCCCTTATAGTCGCGCATAATGACGCTTTCCGGCTCGTTTGCCAGCGCTTTTGCCGCGTCGAACAGGCCCAGAGCTTCCAGCACCGCAACCCCGTTGGGGCTGATCTGCAGGCCGGCACCGACCTCGCCAAACGTCGATGCCTGTTCGTACACCGTCACATCGGCACCCTTTTGCGCCAGCGCCAGCGCGGCGGCCAGACCGCCAATACCGGCGCCGATGATCGAGATCTTTTGCGTGTTCAGGTCCATTTTTTGCCCTCGCTAGGTCTGGGTTAACTGCTGGATGGTTGCGGCATCATAGCCAAGTTCGGAAAGGATCGCGGCGCTGTCGCTGCCGTCTTTGGGCGTGGCGGTTTGCACCCCCGCACCCGCCGGTTCGAATCGCGGCGCCGCGCCCGGATGGGTCAGGCCCCCTGCCCGCGTCAACACGGCCCGCGCACGCATATGCGGGTGGGATTCGGCCTCTTTATAGGTCAGTACCGGTGTCACGCAGGCATCGCTTCCGTCAAACAGGGCGGTCCACTCCGAGCGGGACCGCATGGCGAACTCTGCCTCAAGCCGCGCGGCCTGTCGTTGATGAAGGTCAACCCGATGCTGATTTCCGAAGCTTTCGGGGTCCAGCCCCAGAATCGACAGCATCAGCGCAAAGAATTTCGGCTCTATGCAGCCCACCGCCATGAACCGGTCATCCGATGTGCGATAGCAGCGGTAGTAAGGCCGCGCCCCGTCGAGCCAGTTGGCCCCGCGTGCCTCGCTCCATTGCCCCGCCGCATCCATCGAATGCACCATGCCCAGCATCGACACCACCCCGTCGATGATCGCCGCATCGACCACCCGCCCCGGACCGCCCCGTTGCACCGCCAGCACCGCGGCCAGAATTCCGGTGACCAGAAACAAAGAACCGCCGCCGAAATCCCCGACCAGATTTAGCGGCGGTGGCGGGGGTAAATCGGGGTCTCCGATGGCATGCAGCGCACCGGTCAGGGACAGATAGTTGATGTCGTGACCGGCCATTTTGGCCATTGGCCCGTGTTGCCCCCATCCGGTCATGCGCCCGTAAACCAGCCGCGGATTGGCCCGCAGGGCAACGGTCGGGCCAAGCTCCAGTCGCTCCATCACGCCGGGGCGGTTGCCCTCTATCAACACGTCGGAGCGCGCAACCAGCCGCAACGCCGCCTCTCGCCCCGTCGCCGTTTTCAGG
>JALXER010000151.1 GCA_027069385.1 Paracoccaceae bacterium | reverse complement strand
ATTCAGGGCGATGGCTTTGATGCCCGCCTTTCCGATACGGTGCCCGCCCCGCCTGACCCCGAGGTTATCCAGCCGACATCGCCCGATTCTGTAGTCGAATATCCCGTTCTGGGCGGTGTCAGCCGCGAATTGCCCGCCGCTGATGACGGCGCGGATGAATACGGTTGGCAAACTCCCAAAGCCCCCAAGGAACCCAAGGTCAAGCATCCCGACCCGCGCCCCAAACCCAAAAGCCGCCGTGCCAAGGCCGAGGAACAGCCCAAACTGGCGTTGGAACCGGACAGCACCGAGGGTTATCAGGCACCGCCTTTGTCATTGCTGACCAGCCCGGTTGCCATTTCGCGCGAACACTTAAGCGACGACGCGTTGACCGAGAATGCCAAGTTGCTTGAAACGGTGCTGGACGATTACGGCATTCGCGGCGAGATCATCGGCGTGCGCCCCGGGCCGGTGGTTACCATGTACGAACTGGAACCCGCCGCGGGCGTCAAGGCCAGTCGGGTAATCGGGTTGGCCGACGATATCGCGCGCTCTATGTCGGCACTGGCGGCGCGGGTTTCGACGGTGCCCGGGCGCTCTATTATCGGGATCGAATTGCCCAATGATCACCGCGAAACGGTTTACCTGCGCGAGATCTTTTCCTCCAAGGCGTTCGGAGACAGCAAGCATCAGTTGCCGATGGCGCTGGGCAAGGATATTGGCGGCGATCCGGTGGTGGTCAATCTGGCGCGGATGCCGCATTTGCTGATTGCCGGTACGACCGGTTCGGGTAAATCGGTAGGGATCAACACGATGATCCTGTCGCTGATCTATGCCCTGTCGCCCGAGCAGTGCCGGATGATCATGATCGACCCGAAAATGCTGGAACTGTCGGTTTACGACGGCATTCCGCACCTGCTTTCCCCCGTGGTGACCGACCCGAAAAAGGCCGTGGTGGCGCTGAAATGGGCCGTGGCCGAGATGGAAGAACGCTATCGCAAAATGTCCAAGCTCAATGTGCGCAACATTGACGGGTTTAACGGCCGGGTCGAGGATGCAATCCGCAAGGGCGAGGCCTTTACCCGCACGGTGCAGACCGGATTCGACGATGCCACCGGCGAACCGGTATTCGAAACCGAAGAATACGAGTTGGAGAAAATGCCCTATATCGTCGTGATCGTTGACGAGATGGCCGATCTGATGATGGTGGCGGGCAAGGAAATAGAAGCCTGTATCCAGCGGCTGGCGCAGATGGCCCGCGCGGCGGGGATTCACCTGATCATGGCGACGCAACGCCCCTCGGTCGATGTGATTACCGGCACGATCAAATCCAATTTTCCAACGCGGATCAGCTTTCAGGTGACCAGCAAAATCGACAGCCGCACGGTGCTGGGCGCCATGGGTGCCGAGCAACTGCTGGGCAAGGGCGATATGCTCTATATGGGGTCCGGCGGGCGCATGGTGCGTGTGCACGGGCCGTTTGTTTCGGATGAAGAGGTAGAGGAAATTGTTTCATTTGTGAAATCCCAGGGCGTGCCGGAATATGTGTCGAGCATCTCGGAGGGGCCCAAAGGCGAGGAGGCCGCCGAAATCGATCTGGTGCTGGGGCTTGGCTCGACCGAAGCCACACAAAACGCCCTGCTGGATCAGGCGATTGCCATTGTGGCGCGCGATCGCAAGTGCTCTATTTCCTATATCCAGCGCAAGCTGTCGATCGGCTATAATAAGGCGGCAAAGCTGGTCGAGGAAATGGAAGATATGGGCGTAGTTTCGCCTGCAAATCATGTCGGCAAGCGCGAGGTGCTTGTACCTGAAGGTCCGGTTGGCTAGGGTAAGTCAACGCTCGATAACAACGACAGAGCAACGTAAAAAGGGTAATTTCCTGATGAATAAACGCTCCTTTCTATTGGCGCTGGGTGCCGGTCTGGCGGTGCTGCCCGCGCGCTTTGCACTGGCACAGAATGCCAGCATTGACCGGCTGAACGCCTATCTGAACGACCTGCAAACCGCCAGCGCGCGTTTTGTGCAGGAAAATGCCGACGGGACGCAGATTACCGGCACGTTCTATCTGAAAAAGCCCGGCAAGATGCGGTTCGAATATGACGCGCCGTCGGATAATCTGGTGATCGCGGATGGCCGCACGCTGGCGGTATTCGACGCCAAATCCAATGTGATACCGCAACGCTATCCGCAGCGCCGCACGCCGCTGTCGCTGCTGTCGATGGCCGATATTGACGTGACCAGTTCGGTATTCGTGCGCCGGATAGACGAGCATGACGGGCGGTTCTATGTCACCATGTACGACCCCGAAAAGCCGCAAAACGGCCAGATGGTCATGGTGTTCGACAGCGCGCAGATCCAGTTGCGCGAATGGATCACTACTGACCGTTCAGGCCTTGAAACGCATGTCTATCTGACCGATCTGCAAACCGGCGGCAATCTGGCCAACCGGCTGTTCAATATCAACGTCAACAAAGTTGCGTTTGAACGCGAACACGGCGGCTAAGCGGCACCGTCGGCCTTCGGCTCAGGGGGGCATCGAGCCCCCCGTTCGCCGAACATCGACAAGCGATGTGTCTTGATTGCAACGTCAGACCGGCAGCGCAACCGCGCCGAGCCTGTGGCGAGGCGCCCGGCCCAACGGGAAGAGGCCGATTGCCTTGGCAATCGCGCCGATGACGGGCGGGAGCGCCCCTTTTCGTTCAACCGTCCAGTTTGCGGGCTTCGTCTACCAGCATCACCGGAATGCCGTTGCGTATCGGAAAGGCCAGCCCGGCTGCCTTTGACACCAGTTCCTGTTTGTCCGCGTTATAGGACAGGGTCGAGCGGGTGACCGGACAGACCAGCGTTTCCAGCAGTTTCGGGTCGGTTTGATTGGCCATCGCGGGTTCCTAAAGAAAGATCATCGAGGTCAGTTTGCGTCGGCCCGACTTGGCCAGTTCGCTTTTCGGGCCGAGCGCATCGAACAGGGTGAACAGTTGTTGCTTGGCCGCGCCGTCATTCCATTCGCGGTCGCGTTTGAACAGCTCCAGAAGCTGCTCGATCGCGCCTTCGGGGTTGTTGTTGGCAGCCATGGCCAGCGCCAGATCAAAGCGTGCCTGATGGTCATCGGGGTTGGCGTCTACGCTTGCCTGCAGGCCGTCTGCTTCACCGGCCTGTGCCGCCGCTTCGGCCAGATCCACCTGCGCGCGCACTGCGGTAATCAGGGCGTCATCCTCTTTGCCTTCGGGTACCAGTTCCAGCGCGGCCTTGGCCTTGTCCGGCTGGCCCAGCAGCATATTGGCCTTGACCATACCGGCGATGGCCTCGAGGTTCCCGGGGTCTTCGGCCTGAATGGCGCCATAGGTTTCGGCCGCATCGGCCACCTCGCCGGATTCGAGCATCTGGTTCGCCGCTTCCAGCGCCTCGCCCATGCCGTCGTCCTCGCCCCCCTGCGCGGCCAGCTTGGCGACAAATTCATCCAGTTGCGCCGGACCCTGCGCGCCCATGAACCCGTCAACCGGTTGCCCGTTGACGAACCCGAACACCGTGGGAATGGACTGCACCCGCAATTGCCCCGCAAGCCCCTGGTTTTCATCCACATTCACCTTGACCATGCGCACCTTGCCACCCGCCTTTTTCACCGCGGCTTCCAGCGCCGGCCCAAGGGATTTGCACGGGCCACACCACGGGGCCCAGAAATCGACAATCACGGGCACGGTTTTGGATGTCTCGATCACATCCTGCATAAAGCCCGCTTCGTTGCTGTCTTTGATCAAATCATCGGTCGCGTTCAATTCCATTGTTTTTCTCCTGAAAACAGTTTCCCCTTAGTTGGGCGGTTTGCCGCGTGAATTCAAGCGCCAAGTTGCGCCAAAAGTGTCGCGAAGCGCTCCAGAAAGGCGGCCTTTACCTGCATGGGCGGGCGCAGGGCGATCTGCGGTGTACCGGTTGCGGCCAGCCCGGGCTTGCCAAACAGCTTGTCCGCTTCGGCAGGTTCGAAACCGGCAATCTGGATTGATTCGGCCCAGGCCGAAATCCGGTCGGCGCGCTTGATCTGCGCCTTAACCGACTTTGGCACCGCGCCGGGCAGGCCAAATCGCAACAGCACCGCCGCCATCAGCCGGTCATCCAGTGCCTTGTACCCCGGTCCCACCGCCGATTTTACCGGCGAGATCATATCGCCGATCACATATTCCGGCGCATCGTGCAGCAGCGCTACCAACCGCCATTTCACCGGTGCCTTCGGGGCGATCCGGCCAAAGAGCGTTTCGACCAGCAGCGAGTGTTCGGCCACCGAATAGGGATACTCGCCACGGGTCTGCCCGTTCCAGCGCGCCACAAAGGCCAGCCCGTGGGCGATATCCTCTATCTCGATGTCAAAGGGCGACGGGTCCAGCAGATCAAGCCGCCTGCCCGACAGCATCCGCTGCCACGCGCGGGCGGGTTTCCTGTTTGTTATGGTTCGCATAAAGGTTTCCGGTTATAGTTGTTCGCAACCAGTGTTTCAGAGCAAAGGGAAAATGAAAAGATGAAAACCGTGTCGGAAAATGCCGCCTTTGGCGGTGTGCAAGGGGTTTACAGTCACACATCAAAGGTTTGTCAGGGTGACATGACCTTTGCGCTCTATCTGCCCCCCGCCGCGGTCGAGGGGCCGGTGCCGGTATTGTGGTACCTGTCGGGGCTGACCTGCACCCATGAAAACGCCTGTGTCAAGGCGGGCGCACAGGGCTGGGCGGCCGAGGCAGGCATCGCGCTGGTGTTTCCCGATACCTCGCCGCGCGGTGAAACGGTGGCCGATGATAACGCTTATGATCTGGGGCAGGGGGCCGGTTTTTATGTGGATGCAACGCAAGAACCCTGGTCCCCGCATTATAATATGTGGAGCTATATCGCCGATGAACTGCCTGCACTGGTGTTTGAAAAATTCGACCTGATCCCCGAGGCACAGGGCATTACCGGCCATTCCATGGGCGGGCACGGCGCGTTGACGCTGGCGATGAACCGGCCCGGGCTGTACCGCTCGGTTTCCGCCTTTGCACCGATTGCCAACCCCGCCGGCTCGGACTGGGGGCGCAAGCAACTGGGGGCCTATCTGGGCCCAGATGAAAGCACATGGGCGCGCCATGACGCCACGTTGATGATGCGCGAAACCGGATTTCCCCGTCCGGTGCTGATCGATCAGGGTTGCGACGACCAGTTTCTGGACCTGCTCAAACCCGAGGCCTTGGCCCAGGCCATCGCCAAACGCCGCCAGCCGGGTGAATTTCGCATGCAGCCGGGCTATGACCATTCCTATTATTTCGTGGCCTCGTTCATGGAGGACCACATCAATTATCACGCGAACCTTTTACACGGAGTTTAATTTATGGAAGCTGTAACCACCAACACCATTACGGTGATTTTCAAGTTCATTGCCGCCATTATCGCGATGTTTTCCCCGCCGCCCGAGCCGTTGGCGCAAGGGGAATTGCCCTTGGCGCTGGTTTCGGCCAGCGAAGAGGTGAGCTTTGGCGAGGTGCAGTTCAGTATTGAAACCGATGAATATGCCCAAACCTATGTCAAGGGTAATCTGGACCCCGAAAATGCTGCATTGTTTGCAGAGCTTACCGGTCGCCATGTGGGCGAGAACCTCGATTTTGTGGTATGCGGTCGCACCATAATGTCCCCAAGGGTGATGGTGGCCATCACGGGCGGCAGATTCCAAATTTCCGGTCCCGATCAGGTTTCGACCATTGTCAACATGTTGCAAAACGGCTGCCCATGACCACGATCTATATCGATGCCGACGCCTGTCCGGTCAAGGATGAAACCCTGCGCGTGGCGCACCGGCACCGTTTGCCGGTGTTTCTGGTGTCCAATGGCGGCTTGCGGCCCAATCCGAACCCGCTGGTGCAGATTGTGGTGGTTGATGACGGCCCCGATGTGGCGGATATGTGGATCGCCGAGCGGATCGGCGCGGGTGATATCTGCATCACCGGCGATATTCCACTGGCGGCGAAATGTCTGGAGGCAGGCGCGCAGGCCTTGCGCCACAATGGCGACGCGTTCACAGCGGCCAATATCGGCAACCAGTTGGCCATGCGCAACCTGATGAACGACATGCGCGCCGCCAACCCGTTTCATCAGGGGCGCGGAAAACCGTTTGGCAAGGCGGACCGCTCCAATTTTCTGAACGCACTGGAACGCGCGGTGCAGGCGGCAAAGCGCGCTAGCAACTGTATTTTCAAGTGATGTTAGACACCCAAGTCTGGTGCGATTTGCAAAGTGCATTCACGATGGTGACAAGCTTTCTGGCAACGGCTGTGACAACAACCTTATGGGGTTTTCCGGCAGCGCGGGGTTTACAGGTCTGCGCCCTAATGCATTGGGCCGGTCAAAAGGTGGATTAGGTACCAAAATCCATGCAGCAACTGACGTGACGGGAAATCCGGTGCGATTTATTCTGACTGGCGGACAACGCAATGACATTACCCGGACAGAACCTCTGCTTGACGGGCTTAAAGCCGAATACGTTCTGGCT
>JALXER010000150.1 GCA_027069385.1 Paracoccaceae bacterium | reverse complement strand
CGTAAAGGGATGGCCGAATGACCCTACTATAGCGTTTCGACTTTGTCTTGAATCATGCCCTGCCAGTGAACGCGATTGCTGCGCAATCACTGCCTCACCGGCAGGGCATGATCCGTATTTTACCGAAAAGTCGAAACGCTTTAAACCGGTTTAGTAGGGTAGGTTATTCAGCCGGAACCGCCGTGCCGGTCCCCGATGCGGAGCCAACGAATTTGCTGGGCAGCGCAAAGGCAATAGCGATAAAGCCAAGGCCCAGCACGATCCCGACAACATCGCCGGGCAGACCACCGAACAGCGCCGGATAATCGGTGCCCGGAATCGCCGCTACCGTGGCTTTGCCGCCAAACAGGTGATCAAGCAGGCCGCTCGATTTGAACCAGCTATAGCTGGCCATATAGGCCGCCGCGCCCAGCAGACCGCCGGCAATAAAGAACAGCGCGTCCTTGCGCCCCGAGGCCGCCGCCGACAGGCCGGTGCCCGGGCAATAGCCGGTAAAGGCCCAGCCGGTGCCCAGCAAAAGACCGCCCACGAACACGCCCAGATAGGCGGTTTTCACCGACATGTGGCCGACTTCGATCAATCCGGCCATTTGGCCCGCGAACATCAGCACCGCCGCCACGCCAATCGCCAGCAGGATGGTTTTCATCAGGTGCAGGTTGGTCAGCGCCAGCATTTTGATGGCATATTTGGGGTTGGTTGCCCCGATCCGGTCAAGGACAGCCCCGAAGGCCGCACCGATGATGATTGCAAGAATAATGGTGGTCATGGGTTAACCCTCCGCACGTTTGTAAAGCATCATGGCAACCGGAATCCCCGCGCCAAACGCGCCAAGGGTAAACAGATAGCCCGAAATCGAGGTCTGCATCAGGCCGCTCATCATATGGCCCGAGGTACACCCGCCAGCCAGCCGCGCACCAAACACGATGATGAAGCCGCCGGCAAAGGCGGCGGCACAGCGTTTCGCTGCCGAATTGCCAAAGTTCTGCCGCCAGATTTGCGGCATGGTTTTCTCGTCGCCTTTAACGCCGCCACGCAGGAATGACGAAATCGCCGCACCTGCCATCATGGCCAGCACGAACACGAACGAATAGTTCAGCGGGTTGGCCGCGTGTTTGGCATATTTGCCGTTGCTTTTGGCCATATAGGCGTTGTCCGAGGTATAGCCGCCTTCGTCGGTCCGGGTGATGAAATCGGGGTTTACGGCGTCGGCAATAATGCCGTCCGCGATCACAAATTGGGTGGATACGCCAATCGGTTTGACCAGCAGCACCGCCGCCAGAAATACCATACCAAGGAGTATCCCGCCTGTTTTCCAGGTTAGGGTCATGTTTTTGTCCTTTTACAAGATTCGAACTCGAATCAATTCACATTCGTGAATGTGAATATGAGCAGACGCTAACTTAATTCAAGGGCGAATTCCGGTGGGGCAGGGGCCAAGATGCCGCAGGCTCAGGTCAGGCGGTCAAGGCGCAGCCGGTGGCGTTCATCGGTCAGGCGATAGACCGCGCCGAAACTGGCCAGCAGCACCGCGATTCCGGTTGATCCACCGATCAGGAACATCACCAGCAACTGGTATTTGACCGCTTCGGTAGGATCGACGCCCGACAGGATTTGCCCGGTCATCATACCGGGCAGCGATACGATTCCGGTGGCGGCCATCGCATTGATAATCGGCATGAAACCGGCGCGCAGCGCGTGGCGCAGGAACGGGCGCACCGCGTGCCAGCGATCGGCCCCCAACAGCAATTGCGCCTCTATGGCACGCTGTTCGCGCCTGACCGACCGGTGCAGCGTGTCGAGCGTCAGCGATATGCCGGTCATGGCGTTGCCCATCACCATGCCC
>JALXER010000149.1 GCA_027069385.1 Paracoccaceae bacterium | reverse complement strand
TTTTTGGCGACTACGAAGCAGCTGGCTCCTTGGCCAAAAACATCGGGCCGGAGCGCACCGAGGCCATTCGCCAGCAGTTGGGCCTGAAGGTCGGCGACGCGGCGTTTTTCCTTGGCGGCAAGCCCAAGAGTTTCGAGGCCGTAGCAGGCCGCGCCCGCAATATCATCGGCAAAGAGCTGGGCCTGACCGATGAAAGCAAGTTCGAATTTGCTTGGATTGTGGACTTCCCGATTTACGAGCAGGACGAGGAAACCGGCAAGATCGACTTTGAACACAACCCGTTTTCCATGCCCCAGGGCGGGATGGAAGCGCTCAACGGCGACCCGCTTAAGGTGCTGGGCTACCAGTATGATCTGGCTTGCAACGGCTATGAGTTGGTCTCGGGCGCGATCCGGAACCACAAGCTGGAAATCATGTATAAGGCCTTTGGCATCGCAGGCTATGACGAGGCCGAGGTGGAAAAACGCTTCGGCGGCATGGTCAAAGCCTTCAAATTCGGCGCGCCCCCCCACGGCGGCTGCGCGGCGGGCATTGACCGCATCGTGATGCTGCTGGCTGACGAGGAAAACATCCGCGAGGTGATCATGTTCCCGATGAACCAGCGTGCCGAAGACCTGATGATGGAAGCCCCATCCGATGCCACCAACGAGCAGTTGCGCGAGTTGGGGTTGCGGGTCATTCCGCAAGACTAGACCGGCTTGAACACACCGGATACAGGCTCCCTTCGGGGGGCCTTTTTTATGGGAATAACTGGAGTAACTTGCTGAAAATACGTTGTAAAAACGGGTTCCAATTGACCCTACTAAACCGGTTTAGTAGGGTGGTTTCTCGCAAAATATTCGGGCAGCGGATTTAGACAAAAAGGCACGCATAATTCAGGACTTTGCCAGCCGTCCAATGTAGGCCCGTCCTTTGTCTGCATCAAAGGTTGATCAAATCCCGGTGGGTTTTGCGCAGCATCAGCAGGCCGAAAGTGCCGGTGATCAGCGCGATGGCAAACACATAGGGGGCCGAGACATAAGCCGCGTCATAGGTGGGAAATATCCCGCGGCGCACGGCTCCGACCACATGGACCAGCGGGTTGTACCACAACAGGTCGCGCGCGGTTTTGGGGGCGGACTCAAAGACATAAAGCACCGCCGAAGCAATCAACACTGGCCGGTTCAGGATGGTCCAGACCCGTTGCCAAACCGGAAAGCGGGTCATCAGAAAACAGTTCAGCACCCCGATTCCCAGCCCCAGCGCCGCCGCCATGGACAGGCCGAGCAGAATGCTGGGAATGTCCAGAAAGGTCCGCACATCCAGCAAAACCAGAATACCTGCCAGCACCAGAAAAATCACGACCAGTTGCGTCAGGACATTCAGCAGAAACCGGGCAAGGATGGCATCGACAAAGGTGACGCCCGGATAGCGCAGCAACTGGCGCGAATAGGTGATCGACGCCGAAATCTTTTTGCCCAAAGAGGTGTAAAGATGAAACGGCAGATAGCCGGATGCGTAAAACAGGGGAAAACTGGTGCCGATCGCCGGAGACCGGAACGCCAGCGCAAAGGCAAAGGATAACAGGGCAATCGCGGCCAGCGGCTCCAGTATGGCCCACAGATAGCCGCCCACGGTCTTGCCATAGGTTGTGGCCATTTCGCGCAGCATTAGCGCGAAAATGGTGCGGCTGGTCGAAAAATGCAGGGTTGACGGCATGATGGGCAATGCACCTTTCGGGGTTTACGGCTGGCTTTCCGGGCGCAAGTTTGCAATAAAGCTGGCAAAGTTTCAACGCGCGATACGAAGGAAGACAAGGTGCCCGGGGCTGCCTCTGACAAAATGGCTGAAAAGGCGCAGCGTCAGGC
>JALXER010000148.1 GCA_027069385.1 Paracoccaceae bacterium | reverse complement strand
TTCCTGAAAACGAGTTTTCAATGATGCGGCTCGCCGATCTGATCGGGATGAATGTTCCAGCCATTGATCTCGTTGATATCGCAACAATAGGAAATATTCCCGAAGGAATCGACAGAGTCGGCGACAAGGCCTTTGTTATCAAACGGTTTGACCGGCTTGATGACGGCACAAATGTTCACATTGAAGATTTTGCACAGATTTATGGAGTCTATGCCGACGAAAAATACAAGAATGCCAGCATGCGTAATATCGCACAGGTTCTTGCTGCCGAAGGCAATGACGCCGACATAGTCGAGTTCATTCGCCGTCTGACCTACAATGTTCTTATTGGCAATGGTGATATGCATCTTAAAAACTGGTCAGTGATCTACCCGGACCAACGCAATGTGTCACTTGCGCCCGCTTATGACTTCGTTTCAACAATCTCATATATTCCTAACGATCAGTTTGCGCTGAATGTTTCGCGGTCAAAAGCGTTTTCAGATTTTGGGGATGATGAGCTTGCCCATTTGGCCGCAAAGGCGGCTTTGCCGGAGAAACTGGTTCTAGACACAGCACATGAGACTGTTGAGTTGTTTCATCACCATTGGAACACCGAAAAAAATCAACTGCCACTGTCCAAAGACGTGCGCGAGGCCATAGAGGCACATTTGAAAACCGTGCCGATAGCGTGATTGATATTAGGTTTTTGTGTCGTACGTCTATTAGGTTATTCTGCATACTTACCCCCCACGACACCTGATGAATTACGGCTCAAGACCCCGGCGGCGCGCTTTTCTGCGCTGCCGCTCGGCTTCTTCCCGGTCCCGTGTCAAAGGCGGCTTGTGATCCGGTTTTTCCTGATATTTCACCACATCGGCGCGCAATTGCATCAACTCATGCTGGCTGCGTTCGTTTTGCCGCTGAATATCTTTCTGCAAGGCCGCACGCCCTTCGAGGTGGCGGAAGATCAGAGCATCTTTCTCGGTCCTGTCTCGCTGCCAGGCCTTTAAGGTTTCCTTTTCATTCTGTGCCTTGATCCGGGCATATTGACCAGTCAACCGGTGCCAGATACCGGAAATACCACGCGGCAATCGCTGCGCTCTTTCTTTGGTTTCCGCCTGCCAACGGTTTTCCAGCTTACGCCAAAGCCGCGCGCGTTCGTCTTGCTGGCGGGCAATCATTGCTGCCATTCTTCCCGGCTGAAGTTTGCTGGATCACGCAGCCGCCTATCCTGCAGCCCGCGCGGCATGTCCCAGCCATGTTCCAGATACAGTTCTCGCGAAATATCACGAAGTTTGCTCTTGTAGTGGGGCAAGTTGATCGCCCGCATCCGCTCGGCATCAATCCGTGACCAGACAACATGCGCATGGCGTCTGCCAGGCTTTGACCAGATCGGATTCCGTCTCCGGTGAAACAGGCAGTGAGCCTGTATTCACCGCTTTGGCAAGCTGGTTCAGGTTTGATGACAGGCGCGAGGCACCCAAGGCTCCCAGAACCCGCCCAAGGGCCTCTGCGTCCTTCACAGGGCTGTTTCCCGGACGTTTGCGCGGCGTAGCCTCATCGCCGAACAATTTTTCCCGGATACTTGGGGCGCAGGTCACCACCAAGCACTCCAGGCACGTTCAGAATGCCCGTTTGGATCGCTAAAGTTCACCGGATCGTTGTGGCTGTAGGCATATCGGTTCGTCCCCACACCAGCCTGCCGCACACAACTGGTCCGAATTTCCGCGACCACCTCTATAAAGGTGGCTCGGGCAAACTGGACAATGGGATAAGTGGATATTCTGCCCGGAGTCGGATGCCTCAGCGTTTCTTGCCAATGCTCTTTTGGGTTTCCTTGACCGCGATCGCCACCATCTTTTTCATCTGGGCCGAGTTGAACACCTGTTCTTGCATTTTCTTGTCGATAGCAGCCGGGTTCAGCGGGCCTTTGGCGTTTTTGAATACCTGTGTCGCGGCGGTGCTGGCGCCCAGTTTAACCTGCGATGCAATCATATTCTGGACCAGAGACACGGTTTTGCTGTCCACATCTTTCAGGCTTAGCTGGCCCTTGCCCGAGGTCTTGGAGACCTCTTTCAACGCCTGCATCCAGATCTTGTTCTGGATGCTGCTTGGCACTTTGCCCGCGCCGTAATTGCCCAGCACCTTGCCCAGCGGGCCAAGCGCCATGCCTTTGACAAAATTGCCCATCATATTGTCGATAAACTTCTCTCCGGTCAGCTTGGGGTCGCCCTTTACCGCCTTGCCCGCATCCTTGACCACCCCGGTCAGGGTGCCTTTGCCGCCTTCGGTCAGCAGGTAAACCGACAGCCGCTTTACGCCCTCTTTGCTCAGGATTTTGAACCCCTGATCAGCGGCGATTTTGGGGCCGAGCTTGGTCACGGCGGCTTCGAAAATATGGGTGCCACCGGTGCCGCCTTTGGCAAACACCCCTAGAATGGCCCCGACGCCGCCGTCGATCAGGATGTTGGAAACCGCGTTGCCCAGCGTCCAGTTGGGGGTGCCGGCGGCCCAGTGGCCCAGCTCTCCGGCCGAGGATTGGGTCACCGCCACCGCCGCGCCGCCAATCACCGCCGAGGCCAGCGCCCCGGTGCCCAGTGCCGCGCCCGTGACCGGTGCGGAAAACACCCCGACAAAGGTGAAAGAGGCCGCCTTGGTGAACTTCAGGCCGGTTACCCAGCTTCCGCCGCCATCAATCATTTTGGTGCGATAGGCGCGCATCACTTCGATGGCGTTGTTGGTGATCTTTTCGGCCTGCGGATAGGCAGCGGTAAAGGCCTTGAAATTGCCGGATTTCACCAGCGCATCCATCTGCTTATAGGCGTTCTTGGCGTTGTTGATCACCGAGCGTTTGGGCAGGTCCGCGCCGCTGGTGGTTTCGATGCACCAACTGACAAACCACTGGTCTTTGTTGAGTTTATGAAAGTGGTCCCACAGGATTTCGGCGGCGGAAACCGCGTTGCGCATTTCCAGCAGTGGGCCGCTTCGAAGCTGGCTGATCAGGTTCTTGGTTACGGCGGCATGTTCTTTTTTGGTCAGGCCGACCAGCTTGCCGCCGATATTGTAATACAGACGTTCTTCTTCTTTTTCGATCTTGCCGGTCTTGATCACCCGCGCCACCACCACGGCGGTTGCGTCGTCGATCTCGCCGGTCTGTTTGATTTTTGCCTTGGCTTGCAGCAGTTTGATTGCACTGGCGGTTTTGTCGCCCATTTTGCCGTCAACCTCTAACGGGGGTTTGGGTTTGACGGTCTTGTTTAATAATTCCTGAATTTTCTTAAGCTTGTCGCCGGATAGATCAACCATTGGATTTCTTTCAATAAACTAACGTGGCCAAAGGCCCTTGGGGCAGGCAAAAACGCCTGTTGACCCAACGTAACAGCTAAGGGAAAGAATCCAAGAAAAAACTATGCAGGATTTGACGGGGGCAAGGCTGCGCGCCTTGCCTGCCTATCCGGCTTTCATCATGCGGTTGATCAGGCCGGTTTTCAGCACATATTGCTGATAGAGCGCCCCGACCACATGCAGCGCAATAGCCGCAAGAAATACGAACCGGAAGATCGCGTGGACGGTGCCGGCAAGCTCCACATTTCCGAACCATGCCGCAACGCCCGAAACCGGCATGATGATCAGCCCGGCATAAAGCGTCAGATGGGCCAGTTTGGCGACCATTTGCAGCGCGGCGCTTTCTTCGGCGGGCAGGGCAGGGGCACCGCGGGTCAGGCGCAAACCAACCCGCCACAGGGTCAGCAGCAGGGTCAGAATGCCCAGCAGCACATGGCCGCGCACCAGTACCGGAATCGTGTCGGTTTGCAACCCGTCGGCCACCAGCTTGTTGAACTCTACAATTGCGCTGTTGCCGACAAACTGGAATGCGACCAGCGCAAATATGGCCCAGTGCAAAATGATTTGTGTGCGGGAATACCCGTTAACCTGCTTTGACATGTCACTATCCTGTTAGAAAGGTTTGCCCTGACATAAGTCGCCTTGCTGCCATTACAAGCGAACCGGGTGATCTTTTTTCACGAAGGCTCGGATTCGGTGAATTGCAGGGTGGGCTGGCTTGGCGGCACCTTTTGCGCGGTGATCTGGTCGCTGGGCGGTACGGGGTACTCGCCACTGAAACAGGCGTCGCAATATTGCGGTTGCGCGTTGTTGCGCGGCTGCCCGTCGCTTACGGCGCGGTACATGCCGTCAAGGCTGATGAATTCCAGACTGTCGACATTCAGGTGCTTGCGCATCTGTTTGGGGGTCATGGAACTGGCCAGCAGCTTGTCGCGCTCGGGGGTGTCAACGCCGTAATAGCAGGGCCACATGGTGGGGGGGCTGGCGATGCGGAAATGCACCTCGGCGGCACCGGCATCCTTGAACATCTCGCGGATCTTGACCGTAGTGGTGCCGCGCACCACGCTGTCATCGACCAGAATCACCCGCTTGCCCTTGATCAGGGCGCGGTTGACGTTCAGTTTCAGGCGCACGCCCATGTTTCTGATCTGCTCTGTCGGTTCGATAAAGGTGCGGCCCATATACTGGTTGCGGATAATCCCCATGGCATAGGGAATACCGCTTTGCTGGGCATAGCCGATGGCCGCGGGTGTGCCGCTATCGGGGACCGGGCAGACATAATCGGCATCGATCGGGGCTTCTTTGGCCAGTTCCTCGCCAATGCGTCGGCGGGTTTCATAGACCGAGCGTCCGCCCAGAATGCTGTCGGGGCGGCTGAAATAGACGTGCTCGAAAATGCAGAACTTGGAGGGTTTGGGCGCAAATGGAAACGAACTGGAGATCCGGTCGCCGCTGATTACCACCATCTCGCCCGGCTCGATCTCGCGGATGAATTCCGCCCCGATAATGTCGAGCGCGCAGGTTTCGGAGGCCAGCACATAGGCCCCGTTCAACTGCCCGAGCATCAACGGGCGCACCCCGTGCGCATCGCGCGCACCGATCAGTTTGGTGCGGGTCATGGCCACGATACTGAACGCCCCCTCGACCCGGCGCAGCGCATCCTTTAGCCGTTCGGGGATGTTGGCCTGAAAACTGCGCGCCATCAGGTGCACGATGCATTCGCTGTCCGAGCTGCTCTGGAAAATGGAGCCGTGCTGGATCAGTTCCTTGCGCAGGGCCGCCGCGTTGGTCAGGTTGCCGTTATGGGCAATCGCCACGCCGCCCATGGCCAGTTCGGCAAATAGCGGTTGCACATCGCGAATGGCGGTTTGGCCTTTGGCACCGCTGGTGGAATAGCGCACATGCCCGATGGCCAATTCGCCCGGCAGGCTCTCCATCAGGCTGGCCTTGGTAAAATTGTCGCGTACATAGCCAAAACGCCGGACCTGGTTAAACCCGGATTCCGGCGCATAAGAAACGATCCCGCCTGCTTCCTGCCCGCGATGCTGCAAGGCGTGCAGGCCAAGGGCAACGAAATTGGCCGCCTCGGGCATGCCGTTCATTCCGAATATTCCGCATTCCTCGTGCAGCTTGTCATCGTCAAACGGCAGGCTTGGCAAATCAGGCATAAGGCATCTCGCGGTTAGGGCTGTTTGGCGCCCTTATAGGGCCGCCAATCGCGCCTGTCACCTGCCAATTTAGTTGCTGGGCGGTGCAAATACCGGTGTTTCGTTGGCAGAGGCCGGACAGGCGTTGGCCAACTCGTCAAACTTGGCGATAAACCACTCAGGAACCGTCGAACCCTCGACCTCGTTCGCAAGGCGATCGCGGGAATCGGCCAGCAGGGCAACGGTTTTGGATTCGTCAACGATTTTGATCGGGTCGGTATCACCCAGAAACTTGTCATAGGCAAACAGCGCCACCACGATCAGCAACACCCCGCGCGCCAGACCAAAGATAAAGCCCAGCATCCGGTCGATCGGCCCCAGCGAGGAACGCGACACCGCACCGGCAAGCAACGGCGTAAACAGCGAAATAACCACCAGCGCGATCAGGAAAATGATCACAAAGGCGATGATCAGGGCGATATCGCACGAATCCCCGACGATGCCTTTGACGAACGGTACCTCGAACACCATATCCTTGCCCTCGGGCGCAAAGATAAACGCGATAACCGCCGCGCCAACCCAGCCCACAATCGAGAGCACCTCGCGCACGATCCCGCGCGAATAGGCCATGAACCCCGAAATCAGGATCAGCGCGATAACTACGCCGTCAATAATTGTGTATTCGCTAAAATCCATTGTCCTTAACCCTCGATTGCGCCGAACACCGTGTCGATAAATTCGGCAATGTCGTCAAACTTCTGCACCTTTATGCCCGATTCGCCCGACATCTTCATCAACGAAGGTGCCATAGCCGTCATAAATCCGAGCTTTTCGGCTTCTTTCAGCCGACTTTCGGGTTGATTAATCGGTCGGAGCGCGCCTGACAAGCTAATTTCGCCAAAAACAACCGAATCGCGGGGCAGGGCGTGGTCTTGTCGCGCCGAGATCAGCGCTGCCGCTACTGCCAGATCGGCGGCGGGTTCGGAAATGCGCATGCCACCCGCGATGTTCAGGTAAACATCCATGCCGCCAAAAGACAC
>JALXER010000147.1 GCA_027069385.1 Paracoccaceae bacterium | reverse complement strand
TTCCACGAAGGAGCTGATGCAACTTGCACAGCGGCGGTCTGTATATAGCGAAGCGCAGCTGCAAAAGTGGGAGGCAACGGCAGACAATCCGGTCAAGGTCATAAATTTCCTTCTCGCCGGGTATTTCAACGAACCGGTAGAGCTGCCGGACCTGCAGAAGATCGGCGTAATGCAACAACACCCGAGCCAAGCGATTTTTCAGATCAAGCGCGCTCCGTTGGAGGCTCTCTTGAAGCGGCTGAAACTGGGTTTTGAGGTGCTACGATGACCTTCCAGAAAACGCCGCTCATCACCGCTAAGCACCACCACATCCGCTACTCGTCCAGCCATCGCATCACCTCCTGAAACTCAGTCCAGACAATGATACGAATTACAGTTCCAGATGATTAGGTCTACGGCCTAGACACGGTCAAAGGCGACATGCCAGACCAGATCATTCCCTTCTTTCAGCAGCATTTTGTTGAAGTGGGGCAGGGCGCGGATGGTGGCGATGATTTGTTCGCCTAATGGCGCGGGCACCGGTTGCAGGTCAAAGGCCAGCCCGCCCATATGGCGCGAGAACCCCTGTTTTTGCGCCTCGGTCCAGTTGCGCATAATCCCGGCCAGCCCTTGGGCGATTGCGGCGGCATCGGTGGCTTGGGGGTTGGAATCGACCCACGCCTGCAAGGCGTTTTTCTGCGGGCTGTCCGCATAGGTTTTCGCAATCCATTGCCGGTCTTTGGCGATATGCGGGGCCATAACCCGCGCCTGATTATCGGAATCACGCCGCCCCGAGGTAAATACGATATAGCCGGGATAGGCCGTTTCAAGGACTTGCGCGGCCTGTGCGACATGCGGGGCCAGATCCAGTTGGGCAATGGATTTGCCACGGCTGACGGCGGCAAGGGGCAGGGGGTCGATCCACGCGGCTGCCTGCGGTTCGGCGCGCTTAAAGCTATCCCCGAGCACCCCGACTCCGCCGCGCAGCACCTCGGCGACCTCGTGAAACAGGGCCGCTCCGCCAGCCATCAATCCGGCTGAAACAATCACGTCCGAGCCGTTCCATAGCAGGTGCGCCAGCCCGCCCCCGCCAACCTGTGTTCCCAGTGTTCCCATCAGGCGCACTCCGGCCAGCGCCAGCAAAACGCCCAGCACGATGCTGGCCATTGCCGCAGGTCTGGCCCCGCTTTGACGCGCGGTATCGGCCAGCAGCGCATAGCGGTCAGTGCCGTTCTGGTCGGTGGCGTTCAGATAGACCTCTACCGTGCGTTCCACCAGCACGGCGAAAAAGAACATGCTCTGGAATTGCTGCCAGAACGCGGCCAGCCAGTCGCCATCGTGCTGAATGCGCGCACCATAGCGGGCTGCCAGCCAGCCAAGGCCCAGACAGGCCGCGATAATTACAAGGGCTTGGATGATTTTGTCGGGTTCTGTTTTCATGATCAGTTTCCTTGGGTGATAATGTCAATCGGATCGGTCAGGCCGATCAGTCGGGCCTGCGCTTCGGGCAGGGTGTTCAGGGTACTGGATGCAAGCGCCTGTTCGACCGGTTCGTCGGGCAGGGCCGGCGCGCCGGTAAACAGCCAGTCAAAATCGAACCGGTCCGGCGCGGTCGGGTCAAAGGCATGGCGGCTTTGCAAGACCGAGACATCGACCCAGTGTTCCCCGTCACCCCCGCCGCTTAGCGTTAGCGTCAGGCTGTCGGTGGCCGGAATGGGGTGCGGGGTATGGATCGCGCCGTTGTCCCAATGGGTTAGCTGACCATCTTCATAAAACAGGATCACATCTTGGGATGCGGGGATGGTCAGGTTCCGGCCGCCAAGCCCGATCTGCATTTCAACCTCGCCAAGGTCCAATGGCGGATTTGCCGGCCGGA
>JALXER010000146.1 GCA_027069385.1 Paracoccaceae bacterium | reverse complement strand
AGCCTTGTTGGATGATCTGGAAGCCTTTGTCGAAAAACGTGACGGGAAGATTCTGGAAACCGAGCGGGATTTACTCGATATTGAATTCGAGACCCTGCGGGAGCGGATGCAGGTAGAGCTTTAGGGCAGGGAGGCGCAATGCTGCATTGCAAAATATGCCCGCCTTGGGTAAGAGGGGCTGACCTGTCACCCAACGCAAAGGTTCCGTGATGAAAAACTTCTCTAAAATCCTGATCGCCAATCGTGGTGAAATCGCCATTCGCATCATGCGGGCCGCCAATGAAATGGGCAAGCGCACGGTGGCGGTTTATGCGGAGGAGGACAAGCTGAGCCTGCACCGCTTCAAGTCTGACGAGGCTTACCGGATAGGCGAGGGCATGGGGCCGGTGGCGGCTTATCTGAGCATTGAGGAGATCATCCGCGTGGCCAGGGCCTGCGGGGCGGATGCGATTCACCCCGGCTATGGGCTGCTGTCGGAAAACCCCGATTTTGTCGATGCCTGTGACGCGGCGGGGATTACGTTTATCGGGCCAAAGGCGGCGACGATGCGGATGCTGGGCGACAAGGCTTCGGCACGCAAGGTGGCCATAGAGGCGGGGGTGCCGGTGGTGCCTGCCACCGAGGTACTGCCCGACGATATGGCCGAGGTGCGCCGCATGGCCGAGGAGGTCGGCTATCCGTTTATGCTCAAGGCAAGCTGGGGCGGCGGCGGGCGCGGGATGCGCCCGATCATGGGGCCGGACGAGTTGGAGGACATGGTGCTGGAAGGCCGCCGCGAGGCCGAGGCGGCGTTTGGCAATGGTGAGGGCTATCTGGAGCGGCTGGTGCAGAAGGCGCGGCATGTGGAAGTGCAGATTCTGGGCGATTCTCACGGGCAGATTTACCATCTTTGGGAGCGGGATTGCTCGGTGCAGCGGCGCAACCAGAAGGTGGTGGAGCGGGCGCCGGCGCCGTACTTAAGCCAAGAACAGCGGGAGACGCTTTGCGCGCTGGGGCGCAAGATTTGCGCGCATGTGGGCTATGAATGCGCGGGGACGGTCGAATTCCTGATGGACATGGACACGCAGGAATTCTTTTTTATCGAGGTCAATCCGCGTGTGCAGGTAGAACACACAGTGACGGAAGAGGTCACGGGTATCGATATTGTGCGGGCGCAGATATTGATCGCCGAGGGGCGGAGCCTTGAGGAGGCGACGGGGAAGGCGCGCCAAGAGGACATTCACCTGAACGGCCATGCGTTGCAATGCCGGATTACCACCGAGGACCCGCAGAACAATTTCATCCCCGACTATGGCCGCATCACCGCCTATCGCGGGGCGACGGGCATGGGGATTCGCCTCGACGGCGGCACGGCCTATAGCGGTGCGGTGATCACGCGCTACTATGACAGCCTACTGGAAAAGGTGACGGCCTGGGCCAATACGCCGGAGGCCGCGATTGCGCGGATGGACAGGGCTTTGCGGGAGTTCCGGATACGGGGGGTTTCGACGAATATTGCCTTTGTTGAAAACCTGCTCAAGCATCCGACCTTTCTGGATAACAGCTATACCACCAAGTTTATCGACAACACGCCGGAGTTGTTCCGGTTCAAGAAACGCCGCGACCGCGCAACCAAGATTTTGACGTATATTGCCGATATTACCGTGAACGGGCATCCCGAGACCGAAGGGCGGGCAGCGCCGCCTGCGCATGCGCGGGTGCCGGTGGTGCCAGTGGTGGATGGCGAGCACCTGATGGTGGGTGGCGAGCACCCACCCTACGGGACGCGCAACTTGCTTGAGGAAAAAGGCGCGCAGGCGGTGGCGGATTGGATGCTGGCGCAAAAGCGGCTTTTGATTACCGATACCACCATGCGGGATGGGCATCAAAGCTTGCTGGCAACGCGGATGCGCTCCATCGACATGCTGAATGTGGCCGAAAGCTATGCGCATAACTTGTCAAGCCTGTTCAGCATCGAGGCCTGGGGCGGGGCGACGTTTGACGTGGCGTATCGCTTTTTGCAGGAATGCCCGTGGCAGCGGCTGCGCGACCTGCGGGCGCGGGTGCCAAATGTGATGACGCAGATGCTGTTGCGGGCCAGCAATGGCGTGGGCTATACCAACTACCCCGATAACGTGGTGCAGAAATTTGTGGCGCAGGCAGCCGAAACCGGCGTCGATGTGTTTCGCGTGTTTGACAGCCTCAACTGGGTGGAAAACATGCGGGTGGCCATGGATGCGGTGGTCGAGAGCGGCAAGCTCTGCGAGGGGGCGATCTGCTATACCGGCGACATTCTGAACCCCGAGCGGGCCAAGTATGACCTGAAGTACTATGTGCAAATGGGCAAGGATTTACGCGACGCGGGCGCGCATATTCTGGGCCTGAAGGACATGGCGGGGCTGCTGAAACCCGCCGCCGCCACGGTGCTGGTGAAGGCGCTGAAGGAGGAGGTCGGGTTGCCGATCCATTTCCATACCCACGACACCAGCGGCATTGCGGCGGCGACGATTCTGGCGGCGTCGGAAGCGGGTGTGGATGCGGTGGATGCGGCGATGGATGCGTTTTCGGGCGGTACCAGCCAGCCTTGCCTTGGCTCGCTGGTCGAGGCCTTGCGCAACACCGAGCGCGACACGGGGCTGGATATTGGCGTGATCCGGCAGACCTCGGATTATTGGGAGG
This sequence comes from Paracoccaceae bacterium, assembly GCA_027069385.1. Classification (GTDB taxonomy): domain Bacteria; phylum Pseudomonadota; class Alphaproteobacteria; order Rhodobacterales; family Rhodobacteraceae; genus UBA3077. Next base: position 3,875 of record JALXER010000146.1, on the reverse strand, counting down.
CGGTGCGCCAGCAATATGCGGCGTTTGAAAGCGGCACCAAGGCGCCCGCCTCGGAGGTTTACCTGCACGAAATGCCCGGCGGGCAGTTCACCAACCTGAAGGCGCAGGCGCGGAGCCTCGGGCTGGAAGAGCGCTGGCACGAGGTGGCGCAGGCCTATGCGGATGTGAACCAGATGTTTGGCGACATTGTGAAGGTGACGCCATCGAGCAAGGTTGTGGGTGACATGGCTTTGATGATGGTTTCTCAGGGGCTTAGCCGCGCGGAAGTGGAAGACCCCGAGGTGGATGTGGCCTTTCCGGACAGCGTGATCGATATGATGCGGGGCAACCTTGGGCAGCCGCCGAACGGCTTTCCTGCCGCGTTTGTGGCCAAGGTGTTGAAGGGTGAAAAGCCCAATACCGAGCGGCCGGGCAAGCACTTGCCAGCAGCCGACCTTGAGGGGGTGCGGGCCGAGGTGAGCAAAGAGCTTGAAGGGTTTACTGTGGATGACGAGGATCTGTGCGGATACCTGATGTACCCCAAGGTGTTCCTCGATTACATGGGCCGCCACCGGACTTATGGCCCCGTGCGCACCCTACCCACCAAGACGTTCTTTTATGGCATGGAGCCGGGCGAGGAGATTTCGGCCGAGATCGACCCGGGCAAAACGCTGGAAATCCGGCTGCAAGCGGTGGGCGAGACCGATGAGGAGGGCGACGCCAAGGTGTTCTTTGAGCTCAACGGCCAGCCGCGCAATATTCGGGTGCCCAACCGCAAGGTGGCGGCAACCACCGCCAAGCGGCCCAAGGCCGAGGCGGGCAACCCCAAGCATATCGGCGCGCCAATGCCCGGGCTGATCGCGACCGTGTGCGTCAGCGCGGGGCAGGCGGTGAAGGAAGGCGACTTGCTGATGACCATCGAGGCGATGAAAATGGAAACGGGGATCCACGCGGACGCGGACGGCACAGTGAAGGCCGTGCATGTGGCGGCGGGCGCGCAGGTGGATGCCAAGGATTTGCTGGTGGAATTTGAGTAGAAAGGGAGGCGAAATGCGTTATTTTTCAGCAATAATATCAGCCGTTTTCCTTGTGCTGGGGGGCGTAGCGCAAGCGGGCGACCCGTGCCCTATCCCTGTGAATATCGCCGACCTCGGCTCGCCGGATTGGCTGGACAACGCCGCCCTGATCAATGACCTGCAATCGCGGCAGATATGGATCGGGATCAGCTTTGACACCCTTGACGAGGGGCTGGAGTTGACGCGGGTTTTTGAGGGCTCTCCGGCCGAGGCGGCGGGGCTTTTGCGCGGGGATATCATTACGATGGTCGGGGCGCGGCGATTCTCCGACGAGGCGGTGCTTTCTGGCCTGAATATCGGCGAGACGGTGAAGGTTTCGCTGCTGCGCGATGACCAGCCCCTGACGGTGCTTTTGACCGTGGGCGGTGTGGACCCGGTGCCGCTGGGGATGGTGCAGGCACTGCAGGACTCGGATTGCCGCGATCCTGCGCTTACCCCGCCAAGCGCGGTCACGCGCGAAGCCATTATGGCGCGGGTGTTCACCCAAAGCCGCGGGTTCCGTTGCGAGGATGCCCATGTCGCGCTTGAACCGCTTATGGAGCAATATCAAAGCGATACGGTTTATATTGTGCGTGGCCACCGACGCTTGTTGCTGACCATGCCTTATTATGGCACGGCCTGCGTGCCGGTGGGGGCGCTTGATGGCGACAACCTGAACAATGCCGAACTAAGCGCGGTGATAGAGCGAGTCATTCGTGCCTATGTGCGCGAGCGCCATGAAAATCCCTAGGTCTATGCCCTAGCTTGGTTTATGCGGCGCGCCTTTGGTTTAGCCACCAATACGCCACGGCCAGATTGGGCAGCCAGCACAGCCACGCCAGATAGGCGGATGCGTCGGTATAGCCGATCCCCGCAGCCATAAAGCCGAGCAGATATATCCGCAGGGTAACGCCCGCAAAGGTCAGCGCAAAGGAATAGACCATCCAGCGGCGGTGCTTGCCGATCCGGCGTGCCATGGCGTGGCGGATAGCGTTGGCGGTGGTTGCGACCCAGACCACCGCAAGCAGGGCAAAGCCAAGGCGGGCCGAGGGGCCACCGGCCGCGTTCAGCGCCACCACGACCCCCGCGATTCCGCTAACCAGAATCGCACCGCCATAGCCGCGCCCGAGCCAGCGATGCAGGGCAGGGCGCTGGCGTCGCAACGCGGGGAAAAACTGGATAGCCCCGATCGCCAGCGCCACCGGAGCAAAAGAGATATGCAGCAAAAAGGCCAGCCGCTGCCGGTCGATTTGGCCATGCATATCGGGAAAGGACAGCGGCAGGCCCAGCACCAGAAACCGGTACGAAGCAAGGGCGATCAGCAGGCTTAGCGCCGCCGCGACCCAAAGGGAGATTTTGGAAATGGTCATGGGGACTCCTTGGTTGACAGCGTCAAGATACATATGGATATTGACACTGTCAAGCGTTCTGCTAGGCTGCGCCCTATGACCACAACCAAAAAACCGAAACACCACCATGGCAACCTGCGCGAGGCGTTGATCGAAGCGGGGTTCGCGCTGATGAACGAGGGCGGGATCGATGCGCTGACCTTGCGCAAATGCGCGGCGCGCGCCGGGGTCAGCCATGCCGCTCCGGCCCATCATTTCAACGGGTTGATCAGCCTGAAAGCGGCGATTATCGCGCGCGGATACCTGCTGTTTGCCGATGAAATGCGCGCCGCCATGGCGCAGGCCGAACCCGACCCGATGGCGCAGCTTGTCGCGATCTGTCAGGGTTATATCGCCTTTGCCCGCGCCCATGCGGTCGTGTTCAAATTCATGTTTCAGCCCCATGACATTGATCCGGCCCGCATCAACAAACCGGTGATGGAGGAATTGGCCAGAACCTCTTACAGCGCGTTCGCGATTCTGGAGCAGGTCTGCGCGCGGTTTGAGCCGATTCCCGAGGCAAATCAGGGGGTTGAGGCGCTGATCTGGTCGATGGTGCATGGCTATGCCATGCTGTTTTGCGCCCCCGGTGCCGATGTGCCGATCAACCCGCTTCCCGATTTCGAGCGGCTGCTTTCGGCGCTAAATCTGGCCCCCAGATCCTAACCGCACCCGATGCACCAGCAACGCGGCGGCGTTCAGGGTGGTGGCGATAAAGGCGATAAAACCGAAATACCAGATTTGCCCCGCCTGCCGGTTCTCGGCGTAGGAGGCAACAAAATCGGCTTTGCCCATGCTCGACGCCACCAAGGCCCCGATGGCCAGCAATGTCATGCAGGCCAACAGCGCCGTCACCGCCCTTTTCGAGCGCCCAATCAGCGCGATCAGCACCACAAACAGCACCGCTCCGCCCGATGTGCCGATCAGGGTTGCACTTCTGGACCAGAAAGGATGCCCGCCAATCATCACCCAGATTCCGGCCGCGTGCAGCGCGAATAACAGCGCCACGATCAGCAGCACCGGCAGGATATTGAAACGTTTTTCCATGAATTTGCCCCTGTTGCGTGGGTCTATCTATGGAAAACTGGGCCAAAAACCACAAATGACGATGCTTCACATGCCGGTGAGCGCAATCAAGAGGCGGTTTTTGCAAAAAATGGCGATTTTCCTCTTGTGCATCCGCGCCGAATCCGAGTAAACCCGCCTCAGCCAAAAGGAGGCGGGCGTAGCTCAGTGGTAGAGCACTTCGTTGCCAACGAAGATGTCGTGAGTTCGAATCTCATCGCCCGCTCCAATTTCCCCGATCTGATAGAATTGCGGCCCTAATCCGCCGCCAGCGTTTCGGTCTGTTCCTTGATTTTCTCGAAGGTTTCTTCCAGCTCTTCCATCTTTTCCAGATCGGCCTTTTTGTCCTTCAGGTCGCTCATGAATTTGCGAACCTCTTTCTTTAGGT
>JALXER010000145.1:1195-1861 GCA_027069385.1 Paracoccaceae bacterium | reverse complement strand
GGTCCTGCGTAGCAGGGTTGGCCGAACCCGCAACCCGCCATTCAGAACCGAGGAATAGGCGGCCGCCAGATGCAGCGGGCTGGTGGACAACCCATGCCCATAGGAAATCGTCATGGTCGACAATTCGGACCACCTTGCGGGCAACAATGGTTTAGCGCCCGAAGCCTCGACCAGTTCAACTGGTGTGGCTTCGAGCAAGCCAAGCGTGCCAAGGAAGTCACGCTGGCGATCTGCACCGATCATCTGGGCCACACGGGCCGAGCCGATGTTCGAGGATTTCACAATGACGTCCGTCATAGACAATTGCGCGCCGTAGTTGTGGAAATCGCGGATCTTGAATTTGCCCCACCGCAGCGGGCCTTTGGTATCAATCATGGTGGACGGGTTGACCAGCCCCAATTCCAGCGCCAGCGCCGTGTTCAGGATTTTGAACACCGAACCCAGTTCATAAACCCCCTGCACCGCACGGTTAAACAGCGGGCTGTCGCTGGCATCGCCCTGCGTCAAAACCCGTGGGCGTGTGTTGGGATCGAAATCCGGCAGGCTGACCATTGAAATCACTTCGCCGGTGTGCACATCCATCAACACAGCCGCCGCCCCCTTGGCATTCATCAGCTTCATACCGCCAAACAGAACCTCGCGGATGGCGGCCTGAACGGTCAGGTC
>JALXER010000145.1:0-1185 GCA_027069385.1 Paracoccaceae bacterium | reverse complement strand
TCTTTCGACACCCGCCACACCGATCACCTCGGCCGAATTCACCCCCTCGCGGCCAAAAGAGGCCCCGCCAAGGATATGCGCGGCCAGTTTGCCGTTGGGATACAGGCGCATTTCGCGCGGGCCAAACAGCAGGCCGGGGTCGCCAATATCATGCACAGCCTGCATTTGCTCGGGGCTAATCTTTTTGCGGATCCAAATGAATTTACGGCTGCCGGTGAATTGTGCCAGCAGTTTTTCTTCGTCCAGATCGGGGAAAATGGTGGCCAGTTGCCGCGCCGCCCCCGCCTTGTCGATCATGACAGGTGGCTGGGCATAAAGGGCGCGTGTGGTCAGGTTGGTGGCCAGTATCCGGCCATTGCGATCGACAATATCTGCACGGCTGGCTACGATATGTGCACCCGCCGCTGCGACTTGCGGCTCGCGCGGCTCGCTTGCGGCCAACATGCCCATACGCACACCGATCACCACAAAGGCAAAAAAGAAAAACGCGCCCAACACCAGCAAGCGCCCTTCGGAACGCAGACGGGTTTTGTCGCGCATTACCTCGTGGCGGGCACGGATATTGGCGCGTTCAATTGCATCAGGGTTTTCACCCTTGGCGCGGGCGTCCAGAATGCGGGCTAGCGGACGCAGGGGGGTCCGGGTCATTGCTCGTCCTCCATATCCGCCGAAACATAAACCGGATTAACGATGGCCGTCAGCCCGGGGGTTGGAAAGGCGACCTGATCAATGCGCCCGAACTGCTCGGGCGATAGCGGCAACAAGCCCAGACGGTCATAGTTGAGGTCGGCCAGCTCTTTCAGACGTTCGGGCCGGTTCAGATAGGCCCATTCCGCACGCAAGACTGCCAGCCGTTCGCGCGCTTGTCCGATTTGGCGCTGCAATTTCGAAACGCCGTTTAATGACGCCCGTGTTTTATAGTTTTCCTGATAGGACCAAAAGGCCAGCGCAATCACCGCCAGCGCCGAGACCACATAAAAGAAGCTGCGCATTAATCCTGTCCCCCCAATGAAATTTTCGGCATCCCCAAACCCGTGCGCGGCATGTCCCCCGATGGTGCATCCGTGCGTTGTGCCACCCGCAACTTGGCCGATCGCGCCCGCGGGTTCACGGCCAGCTCGTCGTCATCCGGCCCGATGGCGCGGCGGCTAAGCAATTTGAACTGCGGCTTTTCTTCTTCTACAG
>JALXER010000144.1 GCA_027069385.1 Paracoccaceae bacterium | reverse complement strand
ACCGAACGAAGTGAGGCCATGGTGTCGCAACGCGTTTTGAAACTTGTTTCAAAACGCACCTTGTTACAGGGCAACGGCACCGGTCGAAACGTCATAGACCAGTTTTATGTTCAGCGAGATCACCACGAACGCAATGGCCCATGCGGACCAGCTTAGCCAGCGCGGCGCTTGCAGGCCGTTCATTTTCTGCGCATCGGCGGTAAAGCGCACCAGCGGCACCATGGCAAAGGGCAGTTGCAGGCTTAGCACCACCTGGCTTAGCACCAGCAGTTTTGCAGTACCGCTATCGCCATAGATCACCACCACCGCCACCGCCGGAATAATCGCGATGCCCCGGGTGATCAGCCGTCTGGCCCATGGCGCGATGCGCAACCGGATGAACCCCTCCATGATAATCTGGCCGGTCAACGTTGCCGTCACCGTCGAATTCAGCCCCGAGGCCAGCAGCGCCACGGCAAACAGCGTAGAGGCAATGCTGACCCCCAATACCGGCGACAATAGCGCATAGGCCTCTTGAATTTCGGCCACCTCGGTACGCCCCGTCGCATGGAACGCCGCCGCCCCCAGCACCAGAATCGCCCCGTTGATAAACAGCGCAAACATCAGCGCGATGGTTGAATCAATCGTCCCCATCCGGATCGCATCGCGTTTTTGCGCATCACTTGCGCCATAATTCCGCGTCTGGATGATAGAGGAATGCAGATACAGGTTATGCGGCATCACCGTTGCCCCCAGTATCCCCAGCGCCACATAAAGCATCAGCGGATTACCCAGAATCTGGCGTTGCGGCACCAGCCCCGCCAGCAGATCACCCCAGACCGGATCGGCATAGATAATCTGGAAAACAAAACACACCGCAATCACCAGCGTCAGCGCCACCACCACCGCTTCGACCTTGCGAAAGCCCTTGCCTTGCAACCAAAAGATCAGCAGCACATCGGCCAGCGTCAGGATCACCCCGATTTCCAGTGGCAGGCCGAACAGCAGGTTCAGGCCGATGGCGGTGCCGATCACCTCGGCCAGATCGGTCGCGATGATCGCCGCTTCGGCCATGATCCACAGGAACCAGCGCGTTACCGGCCCATAGGCATCGTGGCAGGCCTGCGCCAGATCCTTGCCCGAGGCCACGCCCAGCCGCACGCTGAGGGCCTGCAAGATGATCGCCATGAAATTCGAAAGCACAATGACCGACAGCAGCGTATAGCCAAACGCCGAACCACCGGCAATCGAGGTCGCCCAGTTGCCCGGGTCCATATAGCCCACGGCCACCAGATACCCCGGCCCCATGAAAGAGCCGAGCCGCCGCCAGAACCCGCCGGTTTTCACCCGGACAGATGCGTTCACTTCGGGCAGACTCGCCCCGCCCTTTTTGATCAACCAGTTGTTCATTAGGCCGTTCTATTGCACTTGCAAATCATTCGCAAGTATAGACTTGCAAATTCCTCTTCGCAATACCGGTATGGGTCCGCCGCGCCTTTGCAGGGCGGTTTCGGACTGTTCAGCGCACGGCTCGCCCGTTCAGACTGGCGTTGACACCCCCCCGCCATTGCGGCAAAAGCCCCCCATGTTAGCCATCAACAATATCACCTTTCGCCTCGAAGGCCGGGTTCTGCTCGACAATGCCAGCGCCACCATTCCCTCGGGCCACAAAGTCGGGATTGTCGGGCGGAACGGCACCGGTAAAACCACGCTGTTCCGGTTGATCCGCGGCGAATGGACCCTGGATGACGGCACCATCAAAATCCCGCGGGGCACCCGCATTGGCGGTGTGGCGCAAGAAGCGCCGGCCAGCGATACCTCCTTGATTGACACGGTGCTTCAGGCCGATACCGAACGCGACGCCCTGCTGGCCGAATCCGAAACCGCTACCGACCCGTCGCGCATCGCCGAGATCCACGCCCGCCTTGCCGACATTGACAGCCATTCGGCCGAGGCCCGCGCCGCCGCCATCCTGAACGGCCTCGGGTTTGATGCGACCGCGCAGGCGCGCCCGTGCAAGGATTTTTCGGGCGGCTGGCGGATGCGGGTGGCACTGGCGGCGGTGCTGTTTTCCAAACCCGATTTCCTGCTGCTGGACGAGCCGACCAACTATCTTGATCTGGAAGGCGCGATCTGGCTGGAAACCTATCTGGCGCGCTATCCCTATACGGTGCTGATCGTTAGCCATGACAAGGATTTGCTGAACCGCTCGGTCAATGCCATCCTGCATCTGGACCAGCAAAAACTGACGCTGTATCAGGGCAATTACGACAATTTCGAGAACCAGCGCCGCGCCAAGCTTGAACAGCAGATGGCCATGAAGAAAAAGCAGGACCGCGAGCGCGCGCATATGCAAAGCTTTGTCGACCGGTTCCGCGCCAAGGCCAGCAAGGCCAAGCAGGCTCAAAGCCGCCTGAAGGCGCTGGAACGGATGAAGCCGATTGCCGAGATCGTTGGCGACAGCGTCGCGGGGTTCAACTTTCCCGAACCCGAGGAACTGTCACCGCCTATCGTGCGCATGGACGGCGCCTCGGCGGGGTATGGCGACACGGTTGTGCTGCGCAATCTGGACCTGCGCATTGACCAGGATGACCGGATCGCGCTGCTCGGGGCCAATGGTCAGGGCAAATCGACGCTGGCCAAGCTGATATCGGGGCGGCTGCAAACCAAAAGCGGCCAGATGCATACGTCCAACAAGCTTCGCATCGGCTATTTTGCCCAGCATCAGGTGGATGAGCTGTATCTGGACGAAACCCCGATCCAGCACCTGATGCGCGAGCGGCCCACCGAAACACCGGCCCGCATTCGCGCACGGCTGGCGGCGGGCGGTCTGGGGCCCGAGGCGCACGAAACCGTGGTTGCGCGCCTGTCGGGCGGGCAAAAGGCGCGCTTGTCGATGCTGCTGGCCACGCTGGACGCGCCGCACCTGATTATTCTGGACGAGCCGACCAACCATCTTGATATCCAATCGCGCGAGGCTCTGGTGCAGGCCCTGACCGCCTATAACGGCGCGGTCATTCTGGTCAGCCATGACAGCAGCCTTGTGGAACTGGTGGCTGACCGGCTGTGGCTGGTCAAGGACGGCGCGGTCAAGCCCTATCATGACGATATGGACGCCTATCGCCGCATGCTGCTAAGCGAACGTGGCGGAGCCGTCAAGGATGTGGCCAAAAAGCCCAAACCCGCCAAGCCTGCCCCCAGGCCCAAACCGGGCGCAGGGTTGCGCGCCGAAGTGGCCAAATGCGAAGCCCGCGTCGCCAAGCTCGAAGAAATGCGCGACAATATCGACCGGCGGCTGGGCAACAAGGCGCTCTATGAACGCGGCGATTTCGAGGAAATCGAGAAGTGGACGAAGAAGCGCAAAGAGGTGATGGCCGGTCTGGAACGCGCCGAAAGCCTTTGGTTGAAAGCGCTTGAACGGCTGGAACGCGGGTGACGGTTGGTAGGCCCCCCCTGCCCTTACGCGCCCCAAGGCGCGGCCCGCCCTTCCCCCGATACCCGTCGCACAAGCCAGCGCAGCGACCCGCCCGATGTGCGCAGCACGAGGGCCCGGCCCAAACGGAAGCCTTTGATTGCGTAAGCAATCACGGGCTGGAGTGCGGGAGCGCCACGATTCCTTTGTTCGCTACATAAGGAAATGTGCGCAGGTTACGCCGGCTTTATTTCAATGTATCTCGCCAAACGGCACTTGCCTCCAAACCGGAGCACTCCCGCACTCCAGCCCGTGTTTGGCAAGCCAAACACGGGCTTCCGTTTGGGCCGGGCCGCCCTGCGGGCGGTTTTGGGGGCGTTCCGCCCCCTCTTGCCGTACCGGCAATTCCCCCCTGACCGGGTCATTATATAGGGTCGGGTATGCCCTAGCGGCGCGTTGCCGTGACCTCCAGCGTTATCCGGTTCAGGTTCACCTCGACAGCACCGGCTTCAAAGGCATCCTGTTCGGGGTTGTAAAACGTGGTTGGCACCAGAAACACCATTTCCGCACTCCCATCCCCTGCCACTTTCAGCCCGGCCAATGTCATATCGGGAAACCCGATATTTCCTTGTGATATCAACACACAGGAACGCAAATCATCCTGCCCGTCAAGCGACCAGAACAGCACCATCAGATAGACCGCACCATAGGCGGGTTCAATCGTATCCATCAGCACTATGCGCACCTGACCATGATCAAAACTGCGGGTATTTTCCTGCCACGGTTCGGCAATTGCCGCGGCCTGTAGCGGGTAGGTCGGGGTGGCGCTGTCATAGCAATCCGAGACCTGCTGGGCGGCCAGCGGGGATGCAGCCCAGCAGGCCAGCAGCGATATTTTAGCATTCGATAATCCATGGCTTGCATCATGGCTGCTTTTCCCCCTAAATCAACCCACGATTAACCCGAGGGGATCTATGGAACTGAATCTCGCCATCACGGCCTTTGTGTCGTTGTTTGTGATCATTGACCCGATCGGGCTGGCACCGCTATTCGTTGCCGTGACCAAAAACAACACCAAGGCCGAGCGGCGCAAGATCGCCTTTCGCTCGGTGCTGGTGGGGCTGGGTATTCTGGCGGTGTTCGGGATTGCTGGCGAAAGAGTGCTGACGGTGATCGGCATCAGCATGCCGGCCTTCCGGATTTCCGGCGGGTTGTTGCTGTTTCTGACCGCGATTGAAATGCTGTTCGAAAAACGCACCGAGCGGCGCGAAAACCAGGCCGAGCCGGCCCCCGACCCTTCGGTATTTCCGCTTGCTATGCCGCTGATCGCCGGCCCGGGCGCGATGACCACCATGATCCTGCTGACTGGCCAGCATGACAGCCTTGCCGGGCAAGTCATGGTGTTCGGGGTTATGGTGGCGGTGCTGATGATCGTTCTGACCATGTTCCTGCTGGGCAACATGTTGGAGCGCCTGCTGGGCCAAACCGGAATCAACCTGATATCCCGATTGTTCGGTATGTTTCTGGCGGCGTTGTCAGTACAGTTTGTGATCGACGGAATTCGTGATATGGGAATCCTATGAGAGAATTGAGCGGAGACGACCAGGCCGCACTGGTCTATTTGGTTTTGCTGCTGGTGGTGGTTGGCGGATCGATGCTGATCGGCACCCGTAAGCAATTGAATACCAGCTTGCAGCAACTGGTTATCTGGGGGCTGATCTTTATTGGCGCCATCGGGGCCTATAGCATTCGCGACCAGATCACAGCACAGCTCTATCCGTCGCATCCGCGGCTTATGGACCAGGGCACGGTAGCGTTCAACCGCGCCCGCGACGGACATTTTTACGCCGATGTCGAAGTTAACGGCAAGCGTATTACCTTTGTGGTCGATACCGGCGCCAGCGACATTGTCCTGAATTACGCCGATGCGCAAAAGGTCGGGATCGACCTCGACAGGCTGGTCTATACCGATCAGGCCAACACCGCGAATGGCCTGGTTCCTATTGCCCATACCCAACTGGATTCGGTGGTGCTGGGGCGGTTTATCGACCGCAATATCCTTGCTACGGTGAATGGGGGCGAACTGGATACCTCGTTGCTGGGCATGCGGTATCTGCGGCGGTTCCGGTCAATCGAGATTACCGGCGGGCGGATGATTTTGACCCGTTGACCTTGGTCAAGGACAAATTGGTAAAAACAGCGACAATGGCCTTGTATCCACCTGAACAAACAGGAGATTGCCATGACCATTTCCAACATCCTTGTTGCCTTTAGCGGAAGCGACCAGTCCAGAACCGCGCTGGAATATGCCTATCAATTCGCCCGCAAGAACAACGCCCATGTGACCGGCGTGCTGGCGCACGGGTTGCCCAATGTGCTGTTTTCTTACGGGGCGCATTTGCCACAAGGGGCGATGGACAATCTTGAAAAAGCGGATAAAGCGCACCGCGCCAAGGTTAAGGCCGCGTTCTTTGACGTGGAAACCGGCCATCCGGCGGATCATATCCATTATATGGATGTCTACGGCGATGCAGACGAGAAAATGATGGAGGTCGGGCGGGCCTTTGATATTACTTTTATGGGGCATAGCGATCGCGACAGCAACTATCCCCATATGGAAGTGCACCCCGACGTGATTGCCCGCAATTCCGGCCGTCCGGTGATGGTTGTGCCCGATGACTATGTGGGTTCCAGCGGTGCGGACGCGCTTTTTCTGGTAGCTTGGGACGGGCGGCGCGCAGCGGCCCACGCGCTGGCCAGTGCGCTGTGTATCATGGGGGAAAAAGCCAGGGTCAGCTTGCTCTATGTGGGCAAGAAAGACGATCTGGAAGCAAAGACCGCCATGATCATGGTCCACCTCGAGCGCCACGGAATTGATGCGCAGGTCGTCCACCGGGAACGCAAGGGCTCGGTTGCCGCAACGATCCAGAGCGCGGTCCAGGAAACCGGAGCCGGAATTCTGGTGATGGGGGCTTATGAACATGCCAAATTTGCCGAAGACCTGTTTGGCGGCGTGACCAACCGTATTCTGAATACCGCCGGAATTCCGGTGCTGATGGCGCACTAAACCACTACCGGCTTGCGCCGGTAGGATTTTGGATATGATTTTCCAGGTACTGAAGTACGATGTCTTGCGTAATCGCGCCGTTGGTGGTCGAAAAATACCCCCGGCCCCAAA
>JALXER010000143.1 GCA_027069385.1 Paracoccaceae bacterium | reverse complement strand
GGGCGCTGGTCAGGAAACGGTCCCAGTTCTGGGCCACCCGCGGGCCCATATGGGCCCGCGGGTGGCCCAGAACTGGGACCGTTTCCTGACCAGCGCCCCGCGTGGCGGATTTTCGGGCAATGCGCCCGCCGAAGGGCCGGCAGCGGCGCGTGCACGGGTCGCCGAGGCCCTGACCGCGCTGGGGCCGGGGCTGGCGGATATCGCCTTTAGGGTGTGTTGCTTCCTCGACGGGCTGGAAAAGGCCGAAAAGCGGCTGGGCTGGTCGGCGCGCTCGGGCAAGGTGGTGCTGCGCATCGCCCTGCAACGGCTGGCGCACCACTACGGGATCATGCCCGGGCTGGAAACCAAGATGGCCGGTTAGCCTTCGGAGGCCGCCGCAACGATGCCGCCAAAATCGGCAGCCTTGAGCGAGGCCCCGCCCACCAGCGCGCCGTCCACGTTCGAAACCGCAAAGATTTCGGCCGCGTTGCCGGGTTTGACCGAGCCGCCGTAAAGAAAGCGGACCGCGTCGGCCTCGGCACCGTGGCTGGCACCCAGCACTGCGCGCATATGGTCGTGCATCTGGGCAATATCGGCCAAGGTGGGCACCTTGCCGGTGCCAATCGCCCAGACTGGTTCATAGGCAATCACCGTATTGGCGCCGGTCGCCCCTTGCGGGATCGAACCGGCCATTTGCCCGCCCACAACCGCCAGCGCCTGACCGGCGTCGCGTTGTGCCTCGGTCTCGCCCACGCAGATAATCGCGATCAGTCCGGCGCGCCATGCGGCCTGCGCCTTGGCGTTAACGTCGGCATCGGTTTCGCCATGGTCGGCGCGGCGTTCGGAATGGCCGACAATCACCGCGCTGGCCCCTGCATCGGCCAGCAATTCGGCGGCAATATCGCCGGTATGCGCCCCAGATGCGGCCGCGTGGCAATCCTGCCCGCCCACCGAAATAACCTTGGCCGCATCGGCCATTGCCGCAACCAGCGTTGCGGGCGGGCAGATCAGCACATCGCAATCCGGCGCAGGGTGCGCGGCCTCTAGCGCGGTGATCTCGCCCAAAGCGGCCTTGACTCCGTTCATTTTCCAGTTACCGGCAGCGAGTTTTCTCCGTCCCATCTTGATCCCCTATTCGTTGGCGTCCAGCGACGCATTGGCCCATTCAACGGCCGCATCCGGATCATCCAGCGCGGCCTCGGGCAGTGTCCAATAGTTCATATGCCCTTGTGTGCCGTTTTTCTTATCATAGGTGAACAGGATGCTCCCTGCGGCTTCTAGCCGCTTGGCCAGATCGCCCGCTGCCTTGATATACAAACGCCCGTCGCGGCGCATCATCGCAAATATCTGCCCGTTCGCATAAATCGATAACCCGCCCATCATTTTGCGGGTGGTGATCTCTCCGACCGCGTCGAACAGCTCTTTGACAAAGGCGATTTCGGCTTCTCCGACCGACATTACATGCCCTCGAACTTGATCGATTCGCCGCAACCGCAGGCCTCGGTGACGTTGGGGTTCTTGAACTCGAACCCGGATTCGAGCAGCGAGGTGGTATAGTCGATCTCGGTGCCAAACAGGAACATCTGCGCCATGGGGGCAATCATTACCCGCGCGCCGTCCTGCTCTATCACCTCGTCCATCGGGTCGATATCGGCGACATAATCCATGGTGTATTCCATCCCCGCACAGCCGCCTTTCTTGACGCCGATGCGCAACCCCTTGGTGTCGCCCTTTTCCATCAGTTTCGAAATCTGCTTGGCAGCGCGCGGAGTCATGCTGACCGCCTGTTTGCCCGGAATGCTGAACATGGTATTTCCCCTTTTCTTGCCTTTATGTAGGGCGCGGGCGGCGCTAGTCAAGCTGCCCGCGCAGGGCTGCGGTAATAAGCGCCACGCCAAAGGCCCAGCCAAAGCTGGCAAGCGTGCCGATGATCACATATTCGCTAACCGCCCGGTCATTCGAGGCCGCGCCAAAGCGCAGCACCGATTTGGCCGCAATCAGAAATCCCAGATTGCCCGGTTGCCCGCTTAGAATAAACAGAAAAGCCAGCCCGCGTTCCAGATTGCCGATGATCGCGCCGGCTTGCGGAATGCCGGCCGTGTTGTCGGGGGCCAGCGGTTGCATGAACAACCCCACCGCAAAGCCGCCCGCGCGGGTGGCATAGACCAGACCGGTGATCAACAGCATGGACAGGGGCAGGGCGGTCAGCCAGCTTTCGGGAATGGTGGTCAGCCAGTCGGGAGTGCTTTCCCAAAAGGCGCGGCTGCCCCATACTCCGCCCGCATAAGCGTCGGCAAACTGGCTGGCGACGGCGATGATGACCAGCAGGTGGATGCTCTGGTCGAGCAGATAGCTCCACAGCTTTTGTGGCAGGAAGTAGGTTTTGATGAAATCCATCAGCAGGTGCAGGCTGGTGACAATCGCCACCGCCCAGATCGCGTTGAAGCCCAGCGCCGCATAGGAAAGCCCGCCCACAATGGCGATATGGGCCAGCATGACAAAGAAATTGGCCTTGTGGCGCACCATAAAGCCGCTCTGGAATATGAAATCGGCCAGCGCATGGGCGAAAAGCAGAGCAATAAGGGTGTGGATCATGGATTAACAACCTTTATATAGCGTATTTACATTTACAACCCTTAAAGGGTGTTGAATTCAATCTCGTCGATGGCGGTCTGCAAGGCCCACTCGCCACCGGCGCGCAACCGTTTGGCGATGGCCTGCTGTGATACGCCCAACCGGTTGGCGATGCTTTCCTGCGAGGGGGGCGAGGGCTGCAGGGCATAAGTAAAGGCCTGCGCCTGCTTGGGGCTCCAGCGGCGCGAAACCTCGTCTGCCAGCGCAAACAGGGCGTTGTGCTGGCTCGCGCCAAGGTATTGCGCCGGTCGCATGGCCTTCAACCCGCGCCCCGATGCCTGAAAGGCGACCCCGTCCGTGGCGCCCAACCCGTCCGGAGAAACCGGCTGCGCCGGACCGAACCCCGCGAAAATGCGGGTCTCGAAGGTTTTGGAGCGCGCCCGTATATGCGCGCGAAACAACAGACTGGCGCGCAAGGCCAGTTCGGGGCGAACCAGAAGGCATTGCCAGGCATCACCGGAAAAGCGAAGAAAACGGGTAGGGGAATCTTGCCATTCTGTAATGGTATCAGCGGCTTGTTGCAATGTGCTGAAAAGCTGCTGAAGCTGCGCAGCGCTTAGCTTGCTGGACTTCACAATGTCCCCGGTCAGAATGGCAATGCGCATGGGCACCTCGTATGGTTTGGGCAATTGTGGCAAATGCCCCCATCCGGCGCAAGGCCTAACCCGCGCACCCTAATCCGGGCCTCTCCCGCCCGTCGTCGGCGCATTGCTTACGCAATGTGCCTCCTCCCGTTGGGCCGGGCCTCGGCTTCGCCTCGGCAGGGGGCCAGCCCCCTCTGGCGCAAGCGCCATTCACCCCCGGGATATTTGGGAAAGGAAGAAGATGAGACTTCCAGTTTTCATAAGTACTCTCAGGGGGGAGCGACGCATGTCGCGAGGGGGCAGAATGCCCCCCTACCGACCGCAGGTCGGCCCGGCCCAAACGGAAGTCGTGTTTGCGCCAGCAAACGCGGCTGGAGTGCGGGAGAGCACCGGTTTACATAAAGCCCAGTTCAAGCCGTGCTTCGTCGGACATCATGTCCAGGCCCCATTGCGGTTCCCAGACCAGTTCGACATTCACTGACTTCACGCCAGCCAGTCCGCTGATCGCTTCTTCGACCCAACCGGGCATTTCGCCGGCGACGGGGCAGCCCGGCGCGGTAAGCGACATGACAATCGACACATCGTTTTCCTCGGAAATGTCGATCGTATAGATCAGGCCCATGTCATAGATATTGACCGGCACCTCGGGGTCAAAAACCGATCGGCAGGCTTCTACAACGCTATCGTATAGCGCATGATCCGTAGAGGACGGCTTGATCAGGGGGGTGCCCTCTAGCATTGGTTCTGTTTCAGCGTTCATGATATGCCTCTTGGAATTCCTGACAAATCATATAGGAAATGCGAAACGCTACGTCTAGGGGTAAAGATGACAAAATTATTCGGGTATACGGTTTCGGCGCGGGACGGCAAGGCGCGGCGCGGGGTGGTTCGCACGGCGCGGGGTGATATCCAGACGCCTGCCTTTATGCCGGTAGGCACGGCGGCAACGGTCAAAGGCATGCTGCCCGAAAGCGTAAAAGCCACCGGCGCCGAGATTTTGCTGGGCAACACCTATCACCTGATGCTGCGCCCGGGTGCCGAGCGCATGGCGCGGCTGGGTGGCCTGCACAAGTTCATGAACTGGCAAGGGCCGATCCTGACCGATTCGGGCGGGTTTCAGGTGATGAGCCTTTCGGGGCTGCGCAAGCTGACCGAGGAGGGGGTGAAATTCAAAAGCCATGTGGACGGGTCCGAGCATTTCCTTAGCCCCGAAACCAGTATGGAGATCCAGCGGCTGATTGGCTCGGATATCGTGATGTGTTTTGATGAATGCCCCGCGCTTCCGGCAGACGAAGCGCAGGTGGCGCAGAGTATGCGCATGTCGATGCGATGGGCAGCGCGATCGAAAGAGGCGTTTGGCAACCGGCCCGGCCATGCGCTGTTTGGCATCCAGCAGGGCGGTGTGACCGAATCCTTGCGTGGCGAGAGCGCCGAGGCGTTGAAAAGCATCGGCTTTGACGGTTACGCGATTGGCGGGCTGGCAGTGGGCGAAGGGCAAGCGGCAATGTTCGGCGTGCTCGATTACGCCCCGCAGATGTTGCCCGAGGACAAGCCGCGCTATCTGATGGGGGTGGGCAAGCCCGACGATATCGTTGGCGCGGTACAGCGCGGGGTAGATATGTTCGACTGCGTTTTGCCCAGCCGCTCGGGGCGCAACGGGCAGGCGCTGACCCGCATGGGGGCGATCAATATCAAGAATGCGCGCCATCGCGACGACCCGCGCCCGCTGGACCCGGCCTGCACTTGCCCGGCCTGCACAAGCTATTCGCGCGCCTATTTGCACCATGTGTTCAAGGCCAACGAGATTATCTCATCCATGCTGATGACCTGGCACAACCTGCACTATTATCAGGAGCTGATGGCCGGATTGCGCGGGGCAATTGAACGCGGGCAACTGGACGGGTTTGTGGCGGAGTTCCATGAATTGCGAAATAGGGGTGATTTGGAATTGATTTAACTGAACGCATGTTTTATGCCTTGAATAACAACCAGTTACGAGGCGTCTATGTCGTTTAGAATAACCGGAATTGACCATATCCACCTGACCGCCCCCGAAGGGCATCAAGATCTGATTCGCGCTTTTTTCGGTGTAATGCTCAAGCTGACCGAAATCAAAAAGCCCGAGATATATGAGCGCTGCAAGGGGATATGGTATCAACTGGGGGCTCAGCAATTGCGCATCGGAGTGGAGCAGGATTTCATTCCGGCAACCAGCGAGCATCCGGCCTTGGTCGTGGAAAATCTGGCCCTGCTGAAAATCCGCCTTAAAAGCTATGATGTTCCGGTTGACCCGCAACCGGCCCTTGACGGGGCCGAAAGGTTTTTCATCTCGGACCCGTTTGGCAATCGCATCGAACTGGTCGAGCGGATCTGAAACCGGTGGCGGCGCGTCGGCTGTTGCGCTTGTGGCAATACCCCGCCCGCGCCGCCCTGCAATTGTTGCGCCCGTGGGCAGGGCGCAAGGGGGCAGCGGTTGCCGCCCCTCGGCTGGGTTAGAACAGCGAATCGAGTTCGGCGATATCGGTGATCTCTTGGGCTATGTCCCAGTGTTCGGCGGCGCGGCCATCATTGGCAAAGCGGATGATGTCAAACACGATGGCCTGGCCAAAGGCCGGGATGCGCGGCGTGGTCGAATAGAAGTTCAGCTTGACGATGAAATCGCCTTCGGACAGGGTCTGGCGCAATTCCTTGTGCAACTGGATCCCCTGACTTTGCAGATAGCCAAGCATGCCAGCCAGACCGCCGGGGCCATTGGGGCCGCCGGGGTTATGCTGAATGTAGTCCTCGGTCACGCCCGCAAAAACCGCGTCGCTATCCATATTGTTGAAGATAAGGTAGGTGCCTGCCAGATGGGCCGCGCCAAACTCGGCGGCAAGGGTGCTGTCGAGGTTCACCTCGGCCACACCGTCAAACATCGAATTGCCGCTTTTGGTTTCGGAGGCGGGCACAGCGGCCTGCACAACGGCCCAATGTTCCACAATTTTACCCGCCGCATCAAAGCGCAGCAGGTCGCCACGCGCAAACACGCCGTCGGGCTGGATTTGCTCTACATGCAGGAATACCAGATCATCGCCCGCGATGGTGCGGTGGATGATGTGGGTGGTATTTTCGGGGATCAGTGCCAGCATGCCGTCAAAGGTATAACCGCTGCCTTGTTGATGCTCGACATACCCGTCCGCCAGATATTCAGCGGCGTTACTGCCCAGCGATTCATAGAACGCCAAGGCAGTTGCCTTGTTTTCATCCGGGCTGGCAGCGAGCGTGGCCAAGGTGCCGGCCAGCAGGATAGCGGGGGCCAGAAGGGCGGCTTTGGTGGGGAATTTCATCGAATGCTCCAAAAGTTGCTTGAGATTATCGACAGCGTACTATTGTATATATGAT
>JALXER010000142.1 GCA_027069385.1 Paracoccaceae bacterium | reverse complement strand
CGGCCCGCCAGCCGGTGCGCAGCTTCGAGCGCATCCCCGGCAGGCGGGCCGAGGCGCTGGACTGCGTGATCTACGCCATGGCCGCGCGCCAGCTGATCAACCCGGATTGGGGCCGACGCCGTGCCGAACTGGCAGGCCATGCCCCGGCCCATCCACGCCCGGCCCCGGTGCTGCGGTCAAGCTGGATGAAGCGGCGGTGAGGGCAAGGAGAAAGCCCGCCGGGCTTGTCATGGCCATGGCGGGCTTGCCACACGAAGGTGGTCTTGAGGCTCAACGCTTTCGCGCGAGCGGACGCCCTAGATATAGGACCATTGGCCCTAACAGTCAATGAACACCCGGCGCGGTCACAGCCCGAGCGCGGCCTTGATGCACGCTTGGACTCGCTCGAAATCGGCTTCGGAAATCTTCGGCTGAAGATATTTCCGCCTGCCATACTGGTCGCGGTCGGTGCGGAACAGATCAAGGCGTTCGAAGGCCACGGTGGCGATCATGTCGGCCTTGACCCACATTTCGGTTGCCGGGAACTTCGGCAGGGGCTGGTTGATCGTTATCTTGCAATGATGATCGCAGATCCGGTCCGGTTCCGTGGTGCTGAGCGGCACCACGGTCAGCAGACCCCTTCGGTGCCGCAGGCGCGGCGAAACTGCCAGCACGGGGCGGCGCTTCACCATTTCGGGCGGTTTGAAGCCGCCTTTGGAATAGTCACAAAGCAGGATCGTGCGCGGCGGTACGTCATACTTGATCGGCATGGCTCACTCGCCCTTCCTGAGCCGCACTCCCGGCCCGCCGCCGTTTTCGGCAATGAACTCGATCCCGGCAGCTTCGAGGGCCGCGCGGATGGCTCTGGCGGTTTTCTCACGACCTCCCAAAGGACCGTCAGCCGTTTCGAGGCGCGCAATCGTCGGAATCGATACGCCAGACGCTTCCGCAAGGTCCTTTTGAGACCAGGAAAGAAGGGCGCGCGCGGCTTTTACCTGCCGAATTGATATTTTTTCTATTGACATATTCAGCCCGATAGGTTCGATATGAAAAATATCATACCACACCGGGAGACCGAAACAATGCCCAAAGACCGCGTTCGCGCGAACGATCCCGCCTTGCCTGTCATAACCCGCCGCGCCGCCCTGGCCGCCCCGCTGGTGCTGCTGCCCAGCTATACTTTCGCAAGCAGTAACACCGCGCCATTGCGTGCCCGCATCCTGGAGGCTTCGGAAGAGCTGCTGCGGCTGGTGAACATCACTGCTCCCGAGGGTATGTCCTGCACCTATTGCGCCGTGCGCGATATTTCCGGCCTGACCTTCGACGCGCGCCTTGAAAACGGGGCCGTGCTCGATCCCGCCAATCTGCAATGGGCGTGATTCGGCAAGCTGTGGATCGAGGCGCGGAAGCTGACCGGATGCGGAGTAGAGTAGACCTGTCGCATGTTGGTGGTGGCGATCCCTGTTCGATTATTTGTCAGGGTAAATTTTCCCCGTCGGAGCAAATTGACTCCGTTTATGGGCTGGGCTATGGTGCCAACATCCCAAACGAGGAATGCCGACATGAAACGAAAAGGACTTCTGGCACTGGTGGGGTGTGACGAAAACCGATTCAAGGCACTGCAACGGCACGAGCAGCTGCCGATCCCATACGCCGGACACTACACCGACTACACCGTCCGCGACGCCCTCGCGGTTCGCCTGACCCTCGACCTGATCGGCGGCGAGTCCGATCTTCTGTGCGGCGTACCACCGTCCTGTGCGGGCAAGTATGTCTCGAATGCGCTGTGCGAAGCCCGAAGCAACGGATACGAAACCCTTGGCGACCTGGTGGCGAACCGCATCCATGTCGGCACCGTGATCTTCCAGACCCGCCATGAAGGAGATGACGGCCA
>JALXER010000141.1 GCA_027069385.1 Paracoccaceae bacterium | reverse complement strand
TCGAGAGGAATTCACCGATAAAATTCTGGGGATCAACGCACATATCACCGTGTATTCCACCGCCTATGACCCCCAAACCGGTAACAATCTGGGCATCGACGATTACACTGCTATGACCGAACGGATTGCGCAGGTGCAGGGCGTGACCCGCGCCGCGCCGATTATCAAGGCGCAGGTGATGGCCGCGGCGAATGGTTCTAACGCCGGGGTGCAGGTTTTTGGCGAAACGCTGAAAGACCTGCGCGATCTGCCGCTGATCACCACGCCCGAATACGCCTTGGGCGATATCGGGCGTTTTGGCGAAGGGGTCGCGATTGGTGACGGGGTGGCGCGGGCGCTGAACCTGCGGGTCGGGGATTATATCCAGCTGATTTCACCCGATGGCGCCCGCACGCCATTCGGCACTACGCCACGGATCAATGATTACGAGGTGGTGTATATTTTCCGAGTCGGGCGCGCCGATATCGACCGCACGCGGGTTTATATGCCCTTTGCCGAGGCGCAAGCGTTTTTCAACCGCGAAGGCGCGGCGGACGAGATCGAGATTTTTGTCAGCCACCCGCATCAGGTCAATGAAATGCGCAACGATATTCTGGCCGCTGCGGGGCCTGATGCGCTATTCTGGAGCTGGATCAACGCCAATGGTGCCTTTCTGGATGCACTCGACACCGAGCGGCATGTGATGTTCATTATCCTGTCGCTGGTGGTGGTGATTGCGGCCATGAATATCATTTCCGGCCTTGTGATGCTGGTCAAGAACAAGGGCCGCGATATCGGGATTTTGCGCACCATGGGGTTGACGCAGGGGTCTATTATGCGGGTGTTTTTCATCAGCGGCTCGCTGATCGGGATTATCGGCACATTGCTGGGGGTAATTCTGGGCTGCACCTTCGCCTATTACATCGCCGACCTGCAACGGTTGATCGAATCGCTGTCGGGCGGGCAGTTGTGGAACCCCGAAATCAAGATGCTGTCGGAAATCCCCTCGCGGTTGCGCCCGCAGGATATTGCGGTCACGATCAGCATGGCGATTGGCCTATCGGTACTGATTACCATCTTTCCGGCCCGTCGCGCCGCGCGGCTTTCACCGGTAGAGGCCTTGCGTTATGAGTAACCCCGTGCTGCAACTGGTGGATATCACCAAAACCTATTTTGCCGGCAAGCCCAACCAGATATCGGTGCTGGACAAGGCCGATTTCTCGCTTCAGGCGGGCGAAATCGTCGGGCTGATCGCACCTTCGGGGGCGGGTAAATCGACCCTGCTGCAAATCGCCGGTCTGCTTGACGAGTCCACCTCGGGGCAGGTGCTGATCAATGGCGCGCAGGCCAATTGCGGCAAGGACAAGGCCCGCACAAGGCTGCGCCGCCAGACCATCGGCTTTATCTACCAGTTTCACCATCTGCTGCCCGAATTCTCGGCGCTTGAAAACATATCAATGCCGCAACGGGCCAACGGTGTTGCGTTGCGCGATGCCAATGCGCGTTCCATGGAATTGCTGGGGCGGGTCGGATTGGCACAGCGCGCCGACCACCGCCCCGCCGAAATGTCGGGCGGCGAGCAGCAACGGGTTGCCTTTTGCCGCGCGCTGGCCAATGCGCCGCAAATCCTGCTGGCCGATGAACCGACCGGCAATCTGGACCCGGGGACCTCGGATCAGGTGTTTGCGGTGCTGATGGATCTGGTGCGCGAAACTGGTATGAGCGCTCTGATTGCCACCCATAACCACGAACTTGCCGCCAAGATGGATCGGGTGATCGAACTGCGCGGCGGGCAGGTCTTAGCGCACCAGGCGAGCTAGGAAGCCGGCCAGATCTTCGGTCTGGTGCTGGACATGCGCCGCATCCTGCACCGCACCGACCAGCACGGTTTTCATGCCCAGATCATGGGGCACCGCCAGATTGCGGGCGTCATCCTCGAACATCGCCGCCTTGTGCGGGGTCAGCCCCAGCGTATCGAACACCATGTCAAAGGCCGGGCGTTGCGGCTTGGCGATATAGCCCGCATCCTCTATCCCGAACATCGCATCGAAAACCCCGTCCAGCCCGCGCGCCCGCGTCACGTTGGCCGCATGCTTTTTGGAGCCGTTGGTATATATCACCTTGCGGCCGGGCAGGGCGGTAATGGCGGCGCGTAAATCGGGCGCTTCGGTCAGGCCTGACAGGTCGATTTCGTGAACCTCGTCCATAAAGCCGACCGGATCGATACCGTGTTCCTTGACCAGCCCCGCCAGCGTGGTGCCGTGCCGCTGCCAATAGGTGCGGCGCAGGTGATGGGCGGTTTCCTCGTCCACGCCCAATTCGCGCATGACATAGGCCGCCATCAGCACTTCGATCTGGTCAAACAGCCGCGCCGAGGGCGGGTAAAGCGTGTTATCAAGGTCAAAGACCCATGTATCGACAAGGCGGAAATCATCATAAGGCATGCGGCACTGTTAGCGCGGGTGGCAAAGCGACACAAGCGCCAACCGGCATAAACAATGGTACAAAACGGTATACATTTGGCCGGTGTCGCCTATACTGACGCCTGAAACAGCGGGGAAAATGCCATGATCGAAACGAACCGACCAAGCAAGGATGCCTATGAACTGGTGCTGGAGGCCATCGACCTTGGCACCTATCACCCCGGTGACCGGCTGGTCGAATCGGAACTGGCCGAGCGTTTCGGCGTGTCACGCACACCGGTACGCGAGGCGCTGCAACGTCTTGAAACGCAACAGATACTGGTGCGCGACGGGCGCTCTATGGTGGTGGCATCGCTGGACCATGACCAGCTAGGAGAGCTGTACACCGTGCGCGCCGAACTGGAAGGGCTGGCCGCGCGACTGGCCGCGCAGCACGCCGCCCCCGAAGAATTGCGCATTCTGCAAGACCTTGCCGCCCAGGACCGCGCCCTGATCAACGATCCCGACCGGCTGGCGCTGGCCAACAAGCGCTTTCACCGGCAAATCCATCTGGCCAGCCATAACCGTTACCTGATCCAGCAGCTTGAAATGGTGCACCGGACCATGGCGCTGCTGACCACCTCTTCGCTGGCGGCCGAGGGGCGCGGCCCCGATGCGGTGGCCGAGCACGAAGCCATCGTTGCCGCGATTGTTGCGCGTGACGGTGACGCGGCCGATATTGCGCTGCGTGACCATATCTCGCACGCCTACGAAACCCGCCTTAAACAGGATGCCGCGGAAATGGGGTCGTGATGATAGACCGGATCGCCACCACCCTGATGAACCGCGACTGGATAGAGGAATGCAGCGCCGATATTCCCGACCTCGCCACCGCCTATGCCCTGCAAGATGCGGCAACGGCGCGGGTGGCAGCGCAGCGGGGCGGTTTTGGCGGCTACAAGATCGCGTTCAACAGCCCGGCCTTGCTGGACAAGCTGGGCCTGTCCGAACCGGCCACGGGGCGGGTGTTTGCCGATCAGGTCTATGATAGCGGCGTCCGGCTGAAGGTGTCCGATTATACCTTTCTGATGCTGGAGCCGGAAATCTGCGCCCGCCTAAGCGACGACATAACCCCCGATGATGACACCTCGCCCGCCGCCGTTCTGGCCCGAGTAGAGCGCTTTTACCCCGCGTTCGAAATTCTGGACCGGCGCAATCGGGATGGCATGATGCATATCCCGACCGTGGTTGCGCATAACGTGTTCAACGCTGGGCTGGTGCTGGGCGGGCCGGGGGTTGCGCCGCAGGATCTGGATTACCGGCAGATCGAGACCACCTGCCTTGACGGTGATCACCCCGTTGCCAGCGGGCGCGGAATTGCCCCGCAAGACCCGGCCCTTGCGCTGTCTTTTCTGGCGCAACATTACACCTCGCGCGGCATGACCCTGCCCAAGGGGGCGCTGTTGTTGCTGGGGTCGCATGCGCCGCTGTATCCGGTCGAGGCGGGGCATTCCCTGACGCTGGACCTTGGCCCGCTGGGGCAGGTCGCCTTTTCAACCTAACCGGCGGCGCGCAGCAGCATGCCGTACAGGTCGCGCGGCGTGTCGGGGTCGGCCAGCATATCGAGGTTCTGGAACAGGCCGGTGCGCGCCAGTTGGTCGCGCACATAACGTAGCGCCGAAAAATCCTCTATCGCAAAGCCGACGCTGTCAAACAGGGTGATCTGGCGCGGATCGGTGCGCCCTTTGGCCGTACCGGTCATCACCTGCCACAGCTCGGTCACCGGATGGGTGGCGGGCAGTTGCTGCAATTCGCCCTCGATACGGGTCTGGGGCGGGTATTCAACAAAGATCGAGGAGCGCAGCAGGATATCGCGGTGCAACTCGGTTTTGCCCGGGCAATCGCCGCCAATGGCGTTGATATGCACCCCCGCGCCGACCATGTTATCGGTTAGAATGGTGGCATATTGCTTGTCTGCCGTCACCGTAGTGATGATTTCGGCCCCCTCTACCGCGTCTTGCGCCGAGGCGCAGCGGGTCAGGTGCAGCCCTGAATCTTTCAGGTTTTCCATGCACTTGTCGGTTGCTATCGGGTCAATATCGTAAAGCCTCAGATGGGTTATACCGGCAATCGCCTTGAACGCCAGCACCTGAAACTCGGACTGGGCACCATTGCCGATCATCGCCATGGTGCGCGCGCCCTCGGGGGCCAGATAGCGCGCCACCAGCGCCGAAGTGGCTGCCGTGCGCAGCGCTGTCAGCAGGGTCATTTCCGACAGCAGCACCGGATAGCCGGTTTCGACATTCGACAACACTCCGAAGGCCGTAACGGTTTGCAGCCCCTTGCCCATGTTCACCGGATGGCCGTTCACATATTTGAACCCGTACAGATCGCCGTCCGAGGTGGGCATCAATTCTATCACCCCGTTTGGCGAATGGGCCGCAACGCGCGGGGTTTTGTCGAAATGCTCCCACCGTTTGAAATCCGCCTCGATCGTGTCGGCGATCCCGACCAGCATCGGTTCGATGCCGGTTTCCAACACCAGTTTCATCATGTGATCAACCGAGACAAACGGCACAAGGTTCAGGTTTTTCATGGCTCAGTATCCTATATTGGGGCGATCAAAGACCTTGCGCCCCAACAAAGAGGCGGTCAGGTCAACCATCAGGCGTGCGGTGTGGCCGCGCTCGTCAAGAAAGGGGTTTAGCTCGACCAGATCGAGCGAGGTAACAAGGGCGCTGTCATGCAGCAATTCCATGACCAGATGGGCCTCGCGCAGGGTGGCGCCGCCCGGAACCGTGGTGCCGACCGCAGGCGCGATGGACGGGTCCAGAAAGTCGACGTCAAGGCTGACATGCAGCATGCCGTTGGCCGCGCGGACCTGTTCCAGAAACGCGCGGATCGGGCCGGCAATGCCGTGTTCGTCAATGGCGCGCATGTCGATAACGTTGACGTTTCGCGCCAGCAGGGCCTTGTGCTCGGCCGGATCGATCGACCGCGCCCCGAAGATGCAGATATGGGCCGGATCAACGGTTCGGGCCAGCGCGGGGAAATGCTCAAAACCCGCCATGCCGGTGACATAGGCCAGCGGTGTGCCGTGCAGATTGCCCGATAGGGTGCTGTCGGGGGTGTGAAAATCCGGGTGCGCATCCAGCCAGAGCACAAATAGCGGCCGGTTCCGGTTGGCCGCATGGGCAGCGCAGCCTGCAACGGTGCCAAGCGCAAGGCTGTGATCGCCGCCCATAAAAACCGGAAAGCCATCGGCCGCGGCGGCCTGTGCGGCGCTGGCAAGGGCCTGAGTCCAGCCGATGGTTTCGGCCAGATGATGCACGGCGGTATTGGCATGGGACTGCGGGGGCAGGGCGCGCGGTGCAACATTGCCCCGATCCTGCGCTTTCAGGCCCAGATCGTTCAGCGTATCGGCCAACCCGGCGACGCGATACGCATCCGGACCCATCAGGCAGCCGGGCCGCAACGTGCCGCTGTCAACCGGTGCGCCGAGTAAAATGCAAGTGTCGTTCATAGGGTCCTCATACGGTTGGCTTAGGTTGCAGGGATATATGGATAGACAAAAGTGATAAAATTGATCAAAAAGGTGGATGGGATGATCATAGTGATAAAGGGTGATGCGCAAAATGGACGATATGGATCAGGCGCTGATAGCAACGCTGCGCCGGGACGGGCGGGCCAGCCATTCTACACTTGCGCAAATTCTGGGGGTAACGCGGGCGACGGTGCGGGCGCGTCTGGCCAGGCTGGAACAACGTGGCGAGATCGTCGGTTATAGCGTGCTGGTCAAAGGCGATGTGGCGCAATCGCCGGTGCGCGCCCTGACTACCCTGGCCATTGAAGGGCGCGGAATCGAACGGATCACCCGCCGCCTGCTCGGGTTCAGCGCGGTGCAAGCGGTGCATAGCACCAGTGGTAAATGGGATCTGGTCGTGGCAACCGGCACCGCGACGCTGGCGGAACTCGACCAGATGCTGGTGCAAATCCGGCATCTGGATGGCGTGATCAGCAGCGAAACCAGTATTCTGCTGGCAACCCACACGCCCAAACGCGCATAGTTTGGTCATACCACGACCGGCCCCGCCTATCGCTCAGGGAGGCTAAAGCCCCCCTTCGCTCAAGGCGCGGTTTTCAGCAAGCTGAAAACCGTGCTGCCGGCGGCGGTGGCCTCACTGCGTTCGGTTCTGGAGC
>JALXER010000140.1 GCA_027069385.1 Paracoccaceae bacterium | reverse complement strand
ACTCTCAGGGGGGAATTGCCCGTTTACGGGCAAGGGGGGCGTGAACGCCCCCGCATGGGGCTTGCCCCATGCCCGGTTGATGAGGGGGGCCGCTTGCGGCTCCCCGAAGAGACCGGAGGCCGGTCACTGGTCGTAATCGATTTCCAGTTCGTCGCTTAGGGGATGGCTTTGGCAGGTCAGGATATATCCGGCCTCGACCTCGTAATCTTCCAGCGCCGAATTGGCTTCCATTTCGACCTTGCCCCTGATCAGCCGCGCCTTGCAGGTAGAGCACACGCCGGCGCGGCAGGCGAACGGGGCGTCCATCCGGGCATCAAGTGCGGCTTGCAGCACGGTTTGCCCGGGGGCGATCTGCACGGTGCGGCTGGTGCCGTCGATCCTGATTTGCGCGCTGACGCGGTGGCCTTGTTCGCTTTGCCTGGCTTTGGCGCGCGTGGCAGCGCGGCCCGGCTGGGCGGACAGGAACAATTCCACCTTGATCTTGTCCCTGGCCATTCCGGCCTGTTGCAGCGCATCGCGCACCGCGATCATCATCGGTTCCGGCCCGCAGATAAACGCGCCCTCGGCCCCGTCCACATCGACCCAGTTTTCAAACAGGGCCACGCATTTGACCGCGTCGATCCGGCCCGAGAACAGCGCAATATCCTGCGCGTCGCTTTCCAGAATATGGGCCACGGCAAAGCGCCCGATATAGCGGTCTTTCAGGTCGTTGATCTCATCGCGAAACATGATCGAATGGACCGAGCGATTGCCATAGACCAGCGTAAAGCGCGCATCGGGTTCGCGCGCCAGCGTGGTTTTGATGATCGACAGGATCGGCGTAATCCCCGAGCCACCGGCAAAGGCCAGATAGGATTTACCGGCCATCGGTGCGTGAAAACTCCCCATCGGTGGCAGCGCTTCGATCACGTCGCCCACGGTCAGGTCGTTATTGGCAAAACTGCTGAATGCGCCGCCATCCACGGCCTTGATCCCGACCTGCAACGCGCCATCATCGGCACCGGCGCAGATCGAATAGCACCGGCGCAGCTCTACCCCGTCGAAATCACGGCGAAAGGTCAGGTACTGACCGGGGATAAAGCTGAAATCGCCCGATTGCGGGGTCAGGGTCAGCACCACTGCGTCGCGGGTCTCGGGGCGGAGTTCGGTGACAGTCAGGGGGTGAAATTTGGGCATGGGATCAGGGCCTTATATGCATTTGAAATGGTCGAACGGCTCCAGGCAATCCAGACAGCGATAGCTGGCCTTGCACGGCGTTGACCCGAATTGAGAGATTTTTTCGACATGGATACTGCTGCATTGCGGGCAGGCTACGGGCGCGCCGGAAACCGGCGGGCTGATACCGTATTTGCGCAGCTTTTCATGGGCTTGCGGCGATAGCCATTCGGTTGTCCAGGGCGGCGAAAGGGCGCGCACGACGTCGATCTGCCCGACGCCGCGCTGTTGTAGTGCCGATATTATATCCTGTTCAATCATTCGGGTTGCCGGGCATCCCGAATAGGTCGGTGTGATGGTAACCCGCACCTTTTCTCCGCTCAGATCAACCCGCCTCACAACCCCGAGATCAACCAGCGAGATCACCGGAATTTCGGGGTCGGGCACGCTTGCCAGCCATTCCCAGATTTGGGATTCCTTTACCATGAGGCATCCGGATAGGCGCGCTGCAAAAACTGCATTTGTGCCAGCAGATGGCCCAGATCCTCGGTGTGGGTGCCGGTTTTGCCGCCCTTGTGAAAGAACTCCGAATCCGGGCGGACAAGGGTGGCCGTATTCAGCACCGCGTTTATCGTCGCATCCCAGATCGGACGCAAATCGGCGGGGGCATAGGGCAGATCGACCTCGTCGCGGGTGAACATTTCGCCCACATAGGGCCAAAGGGAATCC
>JALXER010000139.1:3499-6621 GCA_027069385.1 Paracoccaceae bacterium | reverse complement strand
TACCGGTATCGATCGACTGGTTGGGCAAATCAACCAAGGAGCCGTCATCCATCTGCAGGTTCTGCAT
Organism: Paracoccaceae bacterium; assembly: GCA_027069385.1. GTDB lineage: Bacteria > Pseudomonadota > Alphaproteobacteria > Rhodobacterales > Rhodobacteraceae > UBA3077. Next base: position 6,554 of record JALXER010000139.1, on the reverse strand, counting down.
GAACACCAGATTCCAGATTTCGACAAACCGGTCGCCATCCTCGTCGGGCGAGCCCGGCGGCCCGCCGGCCACTTCCGGACCGTGGTCATAGAAAATCTCGGTGCAGGGACCACAGGGGCCGGTTGCGCCCATGCGCCAGAAATTGTCATCGGTGGCAATGCGGATGATGCGCTCATCCGGAAGGCCGGCAACCTTTTTCCAGATATTCGCGGCCTCGTCATCGGTGTGATAGACCGTCACCAGCAACTTGTCCTTGTTCAGGCCCAACTCGCGGGTCAGCAACTCCCATGCCAGCGGAATCGCGCGTTCCTTGAAATAGTCACCAAAGGAAAAGTTGCCCAGCATTTCAAAAAACGTCAGATGCCGCGCGGTATAGCCGACATTGTCGAGGTCGTTATGCTTGCCCCCGGCCCGCACGCATTTTTGGCTGGTCACGGCGCGGGAATAGTCGCGATGCTCCACCCCGGTAAACACGTTTTTGAACTGCACCATGCCCGCATTGGTAAACATCAGGGTCGGGTCGTTGCGCGGCACCAGCGGCGAACTGTCCACCGCCTGATGCTGGTTTTTCACAAAATAGTCCAGAAATGTGCTGCGGATATCATTTAGACTTGCCATCAGAGAGCCCTTTTACTGCCGGTGCGGTTTTCTACCCTTTGCGTGCAGGACTGTCCACATGGCGCAACGAAAAAGGCCGCACAAAAGCGCGGCCTTTAACGAGTATTATCGGGGATGGCTTATTCCAGCACGTCCCCGTCTGCGGAACCGTCAAAATCAAGCCCGTGCGCGGCGCGGATCTTGTCTTCTATTTCGCGGGCAATCTCGGGATGTTCTTTCAGGAAGGTTTTGGAGTTTTCACGCCCCTGCCCGATCCGTTCATCCCCATAGGAAAACCACGAACCGGCCTTGCCCACAAGGCCCAGCTTGACCCCCATATCCAGCAATTCGCCGGTTTTGGAAATACCCTCGCCAAACATGATATCGAATTCCACCACCTTGAACGGCGGCGCCACCTTGTTCTTGACGATCTTGACCCGTGTCGCATTCCCGACCACATCCTCGCGATCTTTCAGGCTGCCGATGCGGCGGATATCAAGCCGAACCGAAGAATAGAATTTCAGCGCGTTGCCACCGGTGGTGGTTTCGGGGGACCCGAACATCACGCCAATTTTCATGCGGATCTGGTTGATAAAGATCACCATGCAGTTCGAGCGGCTGATGGCACCGGTCAGTTTGCGCATGGCCTGCGACATCAACCGCGCCTGCGCGCCCATCTGGTAATCGCCCATGTCGCCCTCAATCTCGGCCTTGGGCGTCAGCGCCGCGACCGAATCGACCACAACCAGCGAAACCGCCCCCGAGCGCACCAGCGTCTCGGTGATTTCCAGCGCCTGTTCCCCGGTATCGGGTTGCGAAATCAGCAACTCGTCCAGATCGACGCCCAGCTTTTTGGCATATTGCGGGTCAAGCGCGTGTTCGGCGTCAACAAATGCGGCAATGCCGCCTTGTTTCTGCATCTCGGCGGTTACATGCAGGGCCAGCGTGGTTTTACCCGAGCTTTCCGGCCCGTAAACCTCGATGATCCGCCCCTTGGGCAGCCCGCCGATCCCCAGCGCGATATCCAGCCCGATCGAGCCGGTCGAAACCGCCTCTATGTCCGCCACGGGGCTGTTCTGCCCCATCTTCATGATCGAGCCTTTGCCAAAGCTGCGTTCAATCTGGCTTAGCGCCGATTCAAGTGCTTTATTCTTGTCCATTTTCCGCCTGTTATCCAAATCCAGCAAACTTGCAGTCATTTTGCAACCCCTTATCCCACAACCTGCCCCGACGGGCAATCGCGCGTTTGTTCCTGTGTTGTTCTTGCCCCCAACATGGGACCAAAACGAGAACAATGCAACTAAAATTTTCGATATTTAGATAATTGACGAAAAGCCTTTACGAAGCCTTAACAATGCGCAAAGTATTTGTCAGCGGCAAAAACAGGAGCCTTGCATGATGATTTCAGTTCCCAGTCGGGTGGCGTTTCTGGCTATGCCGCGGGCCGGTTCAACCAGCGTGGAACGGGCAATCGAACCGGCTTGCGATATCCTGTTCAAAGAAAACCCGCGCATCAAGCATATGAATTTTCGGCGTTATAACAAGCATATGAACGCCTATCTTAATGCGATGAAGATCGACAACGTGGTAACCACAGCGGTTTTTCGCGAACCGATAGAGTGGCTGGGAAGCTGGTATCGCTATCGCGCCCGTCCGGAAATGGCCAACAATGCGGCCTCGACAATGCACATGGATTTCGAAAGCTTTGTCGAGGGATACCTACAGGAAAACCCGCCCGATTTTGCCAAAGTCGGCCAGCAGAGCCAGTTTGTGCGCGGGCCGGATACGGTTTCGGGCATCGATTTTTTGTTCAAGTTCGACAATCTGATCGGCCTGCAACTGTTCCTTTCGGAAAAGCTGGCCCATGATCTTTCCTTTGTGCCGCAAAACGAATCCCCGAAAAAACCGCTTGCCCTGTCGCCCGCGCTAAAGGCGCGGCTGGAGCAGCGCTTTGAAACCGATTATCATATCTATCGCACGATCGCGATTTGAAGCGTGGACACGCATCACTGCCTGCCAGCAGGACTGCGATTGCGAAGCAATGCGTTTACTGGCAGGCCGTGTTTCAAATAAACATCGAACGATTTAGGCTATTTCAAGACTGTCGATGGTGGCCTGCACCAGATCGCTCAGGCTGAAGGGTTTTGGCAAAAAGCGGGCGTCGTTAAACAGGGTGGCATTGTCCTGCAAGGCATCCTCGGCATAGCCCGAGACAAAAATCACCCTTGTTTCCGGCGTCCGTTTCAAGGCCTGTTCAACCCAACCCGGGCCGTCAATGCCGGGCATGATGATATCCGAGATATAAAGGTCGTAAGGCTGGTCGGCCTGCGCAACCATTTCCAGCGCCTCTTCGCCGCTTTCGGCCTCGTCCACATCAAAGCCGCGCAGCTTCAGGGCGCGCACCGCAAAGGCACGCACCGGTGCTTCATCCTCGACCAGCAGAATGCGCCCCGTGGCG
>JALXER010000139.1:0-3489 GCA_027069385.1 Paracoccaceae bacterium | reverse complement strand
TTTTGCCGCTGCCGGTTTCGGATTTCGGCGCAGGAATGGCGGGGGCCACGTCGCCCATATGCGCGGGCAACAGGATGGTGAATTCGGTGCCGCTGTTCTGGCGACTGGAAACGAATACGAAACCGCCGGTCTGTTTGACAATGCCATAGACCGTAGACAGGCCCAGACCGGTGCCCTCGCCAACCTTTTTGGTGGTGTAGAACGGCTCGAAAATCTTTTTCTGGTTATCCGGCTTGATCCCGATACCGCTGTCTATCACGCTGACCTCGGTATAATCGCCGACCGGAATCGTGGCATTGTCGCGCTTGATCGCCCGTTCCAGCCGCAGGTTGCGCATGGTTATGCGCACCTCGCCACCATCGGGCATGGCATCGCGCGCGTTCACCACCAGGTTCATGATCACCTGCTCAAACTGGCGTTCATCCACATGAACCGGGTTCAGATCGGCGGCATGTTCGATTTTCAGTTCCACCCGCTCCCCCAGCAACCGGTTCAATAGCTGGGTCAGTTCGTGCAGGGTTTTGGTCAGGTCGAGCACCTTGGGGCGCAGGGTCTGCTTGCGTGAAAAGGCCAGCAACTGCCGGACCAGCGCCGCGGCGCGCAGGGTGTTTTGCCGGATCTGGATCAGGTCGCCATAATCCGGATCGCCCTTGTCGTGGCGCAGCAACATCAGGTCGGTATGGCCGCTGATCGCGGTCAGAAGGTTGTTGAAATCATGCGCCACACCACCGGCCAATTGCCCCACCGCCTGCATTTTCTGGCTTTGGACGAACTGCGCCTCCAGTATTTTCAGCTCGGTTTTGTCGCTAAGCACCGCAATGGCGCAGGCGGTGCCGTTATCGTCCATGCGCATCAGCGACACTTGCAGAAATACCTCCTGGCCAGCGCGCATCGCCCGCCCCATTTCGGTAGAGCGCACCCCGTCACCGCCAAAGCATTCGTCAAGCCGGTGGCGCATCGGGCGGCCCAGCCCCTCTATCAGCCGGTCAAAGGCGATGTTGTCGATATGGTCATTGCCAAGCAAGCTGCACGCGGCCGAATTGGCAAACCGCACGATACCGTCATGGTCCAGCCGCAACAGCGCCACCGGCAGTTTTTCAAGTAAGCGATTCATCTGGGCAATGTTGAGGTGACGATCCCCCAGCGCCCCCTGCACCGTTGCAATTCCATGATCCATACTATTCCCGCTGCAACCGCCTATGATGCCATCCATTACACGGAACTATAGTTAATATGGGGTAAATGGCCAGCCATTTCGCCTTTAAGGAGAATTTCGCCCGCACTCACAAGGATTACCGGCTTAGAATCGCGCCGTAAAACCCGTCGCCATTCTGGACAGGTGACAGGGAAAGCCGGGCATCAACCCGCCATTCCTGATTTGTTTCAACAAACCAACCGGTCTGGTCGCCATTCTCGCAGTCCAGCAAAGAGCAGGTCGCATAAAGCATCCGCCCGCCGGGCGCGACAAAGCGGCTGGCTTTTTGCAGGATATCGCGTTGCAGCGCACAAAGCTGCGCGATGCTTTCGGGCGTCAGGCGCCACTTGGAATCGGGGTTGCGCCGCCACGCGCCGCTGCCCGAACAGGGGGCATCGACGAAAACCAGATCAAACCGGCCCGCATCCGGCAGGCGCGCGGGGGGCAGCACCTCTATGTCGGCACCGGCACGGCGCGCCCGTTCGGGCAGATCTTTCATGCGGCCCGGATTGGCATCATGGGCCGCCAGCCGCCCCTGCCCGTGCATCAGGGCCGCCAGCGCCAAGGTTTTGCCACCGCCACCGGCGCAATAGTCCAGCACCGACATGCCCGGCTTGATCTTGGCAAACCGCGCGATCTTCTGGCTTGATTCATCCTGCAATTCGACAAAGCCGTAGCGATAGGCCAGCGAGGCATTCAGTTTGCGCGGGTTTTCGGTAATGCGCAGCCCGCCGGGCAGGTCCGGAATCGGGTCGGTGAAAATCAGGTCGCGGGCCAGATAGGCCTGCGCCTCGGCCGTGGTGGTTTTCAGGGTGTTGACCCGCAGATCAACCGGCGCGCGGCGCTGCATGGCCTGCATGGTGACGCTCAGGTCACCCCCAAGAGCGCGGCGCAGGTCGGCATCCAGAAAATCGGGATAGTCCAGCCGCACCGGATCGGGGGCATCGCCGGGCGCGGCCAGTTGCGCCGCCTCGGCCTTGGTTACCGGTTCAGGGGCAAAGCGCGCACCGCTAAACAGTTCGTCCAGCGCCGCACCGGCCAGAAACTGCTGCGCCAGCACCACCGCCCTGCCGGTTTCGGCCCCGCCCACATGCGCCAAAGACCGCTTGCGACGCAGGCAATCAAACACCAGATCGCGCACCGCCGCACGATCCTTGGAACCGGCATAGCGATTGGCCCGCGCCCAGCGGGTCAGGCTGCGTTCAGCCGGATCATGGGCGAATATCTGGTCAAGCAGCGCAATGGCTGCGCTAAGGCGGGCGGCGGGTGTCATATGCGTGGTTTGCCTGTGAATAGGATCAGGTGCAAGCCTAAAGCAGCAAAAACTGCCATCCGAGCGCCAGCCAGAACACCGACAGCGCCGCAATGCCGTAAACGAACACCATAAAGCGCTGGCCTACGTTGTTATGGCGCACATGGATCCAGCGATGCCAAAAGCGTGTGACCAAATAGGCCAGCGCCGCCCCCGCCATCACCCAGTTCGCCCCGACCGACAGCGCAATTGCCGCCCCTGTATAGAGCAGAATCGGGGTCTCGAACTGGTTTTGCATGTTGTTACCCAGCTTCAATACATCATCAGGATAGACCTTGCTGTCCAGCGCCACGTCTTTCATGGTCAGGTCGGTGGTTTTAACCGCCCTGACCCGTCCCAGCCCCATAGACAGGATGGTCCACAGGGTAAAAAACACTTGAACAAACACCGCTACAAGGATGATTTTAAGCTGGATTTCCATTCAGCTTACCCTGTAGTTCGGGCTTTCGCGCGTTATCTGCACATCGTGCACATGGCTTTCCTGCAAGCCTGCGCCGGTGATTTTCACGAATTTGCAACCGGTCTGCATTTCGGGCACCGTGGCATTGCCGGTATAGCCCATGGCGGCGCGTAGCCCTCCGACCAGCTGGTGCAGCACCGAGCCGGCCGGACCTTTATAGGCCACCTGCCCTTCGATCCCCTCGGGCACCAGCTTTTCGTTGCTGACTTCTTTCTGGAAATAGCGATCGGCCGAGCCACGCGCCATAGCCCCGACCGACCCCATGCCGCGATAGGCCTTGAAGCTGCGGCCCTGATACAGGAACAGCTCGCCCGGGGCCTCGTCGGTGCCCGCCAGCATAGAGCCGACCATGGCGCAAGACGCCCCCGCCGCAATCGCCTTGGCAAAATCACCCGAGAACTTGATCCCCCCGTCGGCGATCACCGGCTCTCCGGTTTTCATGGCCTCGGTGGCGCAATCGTTGACGGCGGTAAGCTGGGGCACCCCGACACCGGCCACGATCCGCGTGGTACAGATCGACCT
>JALXER010000138.1 GCA_027069385.1 Paracoccaceae bacterium | reverse complement strand
GCTGTCCTCGGTCGATATTGACGGCCTGTCGAAATGGAACGCCTATTCGAACGCCATCGCCGAAATGTTTGCCCATTCGCATACCGATGCCGCGCCGTGGCGGGTGATCCGCTCGGATGACAAACGTCGCGCGCGCCTGTCGGCGATGAAAATGGTGCTGTCGCAGTTCGAGTATACGGAAAAAGACGAAACCACGCTGGTCGGCATGGATCGCAAGATATGCGGTTCGCCATCACTGATGGGGGCCGAAACCAATTGAGCAAGGCGCGCAAGTCATATCATCACGGTAATTTGAAGCAGGCACTGGTTGATGCAACCCTGTCGCTGATTACCGAAAAAGGGCCGCAGGGCTTTACCCTGGCCGAGGCCGCCCGGCAGGCCGGTGTTTCTGCCGCTGCGCCCTATCGGCACTTCAAGGGCCGTGACGACTTGCTGATTGAGGTGGCGCGGCAGGGGTTTATTCTGTTTGGCGACCTGCTGGAGCACGCTTATAATAACGGCAAGCCAACGGTGCTCAGCGCCTTTTACAAGGTTGGCCGCGCCTATCTGGCCTTTGCCAAACGCTATCCGGGCTATTATATCGCCATGTTCGAAAGTGGCGTTTCGCTGACCAGCAACCCGCAACTTGCCACGGTGTCCGAACGCGCCATGTCGGTTCTGACGCTGGCAGCCCAACACCTGATGGCCCACCTGCCCGCCGATCAGCGCCCCCCCGCCGTCATGGTCAGCCATCATATCTGGGCCATGTCCCACGGCGTGGTAGAGCTATTCGCCCGCGGGGCACCGGGCGGGCGCGCTCCCTTTTCGGCCGAAGACCTGCTGGAAAGCGGTACCGGAATTTACCTGCGCGGTCTGGGTATTATCGAAAAACCCTAAATAATCCCCTTGCCCCCCTTGACCGGGCGTCAAACTGCCTTATGTATGTAAATGTAATTAACATTAACATCAGAAAGGACACTCCCCGATGTCAGCACTTAAGCAATGGTTGATCGATACCCGCGACTGGCTCGACAGCTATGGCAAGCAAGCCTGGATCGCCGTCATGGTACTCGGCTTTATCTTTCTCGGGCCGTTCGGCCTTGTCATCCTCTTTTACATGATCGGAACCAACCGTATGAAACCTTCGACCTTCTGTTCGCGCCGCCATGGCCGTTTTGGCTCTACCGGCAATGTGGCTTTTGACAACTATCGCGATGAAACCCTGAAACGGCTGGAAGAAGAACAGGCCAATTTCGGCAAGTTCATGGAACAGCTGCGCGCCGCCAAGGACAAGGCCGAGTTTGACCAGTTCATGGATAGCCGCGCCAAGCAGGATTTCAACGTTGATCCGACCCCGTCCGCCCCGCAAAGCCGCGACTTTGGCGGTGCGACCCCGGCGATGGGATAAACCGGTCCCGACAGAACCACAGAGGGCGGCACCCCGCCCTCTTTTTCGTGTTAACTATTTTGTTGCTCCTTTCCGATATCCCTTGTTAAACTAGCGCCCAACAAGGAATGTACCCATGCGCCATACGCTGCCAACAGCACCCCAGTTCTATGTAACCGCCCCGCAAAGCTGCCCCTATCTGGACAATCGGGTCGAACGTAAACTGTTTACTACACTGGTGCCGGAAACCGCGCAGGCATTGAACAACACCCTGTCACAACAGGGGTTCCGGCGCTCGCAAAATGTGATCTACCGGCCAACCTGCTCGCAGTGCAACGGCTGCCGCTCGGCACGGGTGGTGGCGGCCGAGTTTGCGCCGTCGCGCTCGCAACGCCGGGTGCTGAAGCGCAACAAGGGCCTGAAACGGGTGATCAAATCCCCGATGGCGACCGAGGAACAATTCGCGCTGTTCAGCAGCTACCTGAACAGCCGTCATGCCGACGGCGGCATGGCCGGTATGGACGAATTCGAATTCGCCGCAATGATCGAGGAAACACCGGTGGATACGCGGGTGCTCGAATACAGGCTTGACGGTGATCTGGTGGCCGTATGCCTGACCGACCTGTTATCCGACGGCGTATCGATGGTTTACTCGTTCTTCCGGCCCGATCTTTATAGCCAAAGCATCGGCACCTATATGATCCTTGATCATATCAATCTGGCGAAAGAGGCCGGTCTGGCCTATGTCTATCTGGGTTACTGGGTCGCCGGAAGTCCTAAGATGGACTATAAGTCCAGGTTCACCCCGCTGGAAACATTTGTAAATGGTGGCTGGTCACGCCTGGAGCCGGAGTCCATGGCCCAGCACCCCGACCACCCGCTGAACAGCGACACCGTGGCCCGTCAGGTCGCCGCTATCCACCTGCCAAAGCTTTAGAACGGAATCCGGGCCTCTCCCGCCCGTCGTCGGCGCATTGCATTCGCAATGCACCTCCTCCCGTTGGGCCGGGCCTCGGCTTCGCCTCGGCAGGGGGCCAGCCCCCTCTGGCGCAAGCGCCATTCACCCTCGGGATATTTAGGAAAAGAAGAAGGGTGTAGACTTCCATTTTTTATAAATACTCTCAGGGGGGAGCGACGCATGTCGCGAGGGGGCGGAACGCCCCCAAACCGCCCGCAGGGCGGCCTGGCCCAAAGGGAAGCCTTGTGTTTGGCTTGCCAAACACAAGGCTGGACTGCGGGAGGGCCTCGGTCGGATTAATTTCCCAGCAGATGCGGCACGATGGTCACGACGCTCGGGAATACCCACAGGAACCCCAGCGCGGCCACCTGGATCAGCACAAACGGTATAACCCCGCGATAGATGTGGCCCGTGGTCACACTGGGCGGGGCCACGCCGCGCAAATAGAACAGCGCAAAGCCGAATGGCGGTGTCAGAAAGCTGGTTTGCAGATTGATCGCGATCATGATGGTTACCCAGCTCGGGTCCATGGTGCCGCCATAGATCACCGGCCCGACAATCGGGATCACGATATAGATGATCTCCAGGAAATCGAGCACGAAACCCAGGAAAAACAACACCATCATCACAATCAGAAAGACCTTGGTCTCGTCATCGAACGACTTCAGGAAATCCTGAATATAGCTCTCACCGCCAAAAGAGATTATCACCAGATTGAGCATCTGCGACCCGATCAGGATGGCAAACACCATAGAGGTCACCTTGGCGGTTTCCTGCACCACCGGCGACAGCACCGTATTGCGCCACAGCACGATACAGGCAAAGATCAGGCCGGTGAACGCATAGATATAGGCCGCCTGCGCCAGAATTACAGCGATAATGTTCTGCCAGTGGACCTCCTCGATGCCGGTGCGCAGGTCGAAATTGATCCCGATCAGGATCATAATCACCAGCGCAAAGCTCGAATTGATAATGATCTTGCCGCTTTTATGCTCGTCTTTCAACTTGCGATACGCAGCCAGCATGATCGCCCCCGCTGCCCCCAGCCCCGCCGCCGGAGTCGGGTTGGTGATCCCGCCAAGAATAGAGCCGAGCACCGCAACGATCAGCACCAGGGGCGGGAATACCACGCGCAGCACCTCGTTTCGGGCCAGCCGTGGCCCGGCCTTTCGCAGCCCGTAAAGCACCAGCAGGATCGGCGGTGCCAGCGCCAGAAACTTGAACCCGGGCGTATTGGCCGGAGTCAGGAACAGGATATCAACCAGAAACGCGCCCAGAATACCGACAGCCCCGATGATCAGCGGCTTTTTGTCTTCGAACGGCGCAACCCCGTGCGTGGTGGAAAAGGTCAGCGCCGCCAACACCATCAGAAACATCAGACCGGAGCCGATTACCGGTGCATCCACAATTTTCTGGGCGCGGATCTGCGCGATCTCTTCGGGGGTGCGTTCACGCTCGGCCTGGGTGGCAACGCCTGCGGCATCCAGTTCGGCACGCAGGGCCACAGCGGTATCCCACATTTCCTGACCGTGTTTTTCGATCATGGCCGCCTGACACTGTTCGCTGACATTGGTGCGCAACTCGGGCTGTTCCCCTATTTCGGCAACCGATTTCACCGTAATGTCCTGGCTGCCCGAAATGTTGAAACTGGTCAGGGCAACCGCGAACAGGATAATCCCGACGGGAACGCCCAGAAACCAAGTCAGCCCGTGCATGCGCCCCTGCCCGTGACCGGTCGCACCTTCAAGCGCGGTAATGGGCGGCGCCTTTTTAGGCCGGAAAATTGCGTAAACAAAGGCATAAAGCCCGTATAAAAACGCCAGAAAGATGCCCGGCAGCAGCGCCGCCTTGAACAGCGTTCCCACCGACAACACCGCCGCGTGGCCCAGATAGGTCAGCGCATCGCTACATCCGACCAGATGCGCCCGCTGTTCCTGCGCGGCTGCATACAGGTCACCCGCCAGCGTACCCAGCAGCACAATCACGATCGAGGGCGGAATAATCTGCCCCAGCGTTCCCGAGGCAGCAATCACGCCGGTGGCCAGTTCGGGCGAATAACCGTTGCGCAGCATGGTTGGCAGCGAAAGCAGCCCCATGGTCACCACGGTAGCCCCGACGATACCGGTCGATGCCGCCAGAAACGCCCCCACAATCACCACCGAAACCGCCAGGCCACCGGGCAACGGCCCGAATACCCGCGCCATGGTGGTCAGCAGGTCTTCGGCAATTTTGGAGCGCTCCAGCGTGACGCCCATCAACACGAACATCAGCACCGCCAGCAGGGTTTCGATGCTTTGACCCGCAAATACCCGTTCATTCATCCGGTTGACAATAAAGGATAGTTTCCGGTCCAGCGCCAATTCCCAGCCGCCTTCGAACAGGGGTTGGGTGATTGTGGGCAAATCGGGGTATCGAAACAGGCTGATATGGTCGCGCGCCACGCCGTTATTGACCAGATTTTGCACCGAATCGCTGTTCATATCGATTGCCGCATGGACCAGCACACCCGAACTGTCGAGCGCCGCCAGAATGCCAAAGGCCATCACCGCCGCGCCACCAATGGCAAACGCCACCGGAAAGCCCGACATGATGCCCACGAACAGGCTTGCGAATATAATGATCAGGCCTACTTCGACCCCGTCCAAACCAAATAGCATACCCCTGCCCCTTTAGTGAATTGCGGCGACGGTTTCCGCCAGCTCGTCGTTGAGTTTGTCTGTGTCGAGGTATTTACCCTCGGATTTCTTGCCCTCGATGAATTCCAGCAGCGAGCGGTAAAAGAACGCAACCCCTTGAAGGATCATCATAAAGGCAAATGACACCAGCAGGATCTTGAACAGAAAATACCCGTTAAACCCGTTGGGAGAAAACCCGATCGTTTCGATGTTCTCTTTCAGAAACCCCGCCTTGCGCAGCATTTTTTCCAGCGGTTCCGAGGCAGAGAACTTGGGCGTAACCAGATGGCGCCACATAAAGAACCAGCCGAACATCCAGACCAGAAACATCGACGGCATGATAAAGAACAGCGACCCGAACATGTCGATGGCCTTTTTCACCCGATAGCCAACCTTGGCATATACCAGATCAACCCGCACATGGCCGCCCTGCACAAAGGTATAGGCCGCAACCAGCGCCACCACGACGGCGTTATAAAGTTTAAGTTCTTCGCTGAACCAGCTCAGGTCCTTGGTCACCACATAGCCAAATGGCCCGACAGAGATTTCCGAAACCCGAAAGATGCGTTGCAAAAAGATGACCATCACCTGTTGCAGCACCATGATCAGCCCGGCCCATGCGGCAAAGCGGCCAACCGTGTTCGAGAACCATTCGATGCCCCGCACCATGCCCCACATGAACGGGCGGCGCAGCAGGCCGATGACCGTAAGAATAAGAAATAAATCTATGACAACAAACAAAAATTCGTGTGACGCCCCATAGTAGATAAACTTTACCAACGCTTTTGGGTCGGTCCAGTCCAGCCACGCGCTCGGGTGGCTAAGGGCAGTATATGCATTTACGAATCCCATACCGAGTTGGGAAAAGAGCCATTGCAATGCATCTAGCATCTGTTCGGTCTCGCTCTAATTGTTGGAAATGGGCGCTTGGAGTCCCCCGCCGAAACGATCCGGCGGGGGATGTTGTTTGGCAAAAGCCTAGCCGATCACGCGGTCACGCTGGGCGCGATAGACCCCTACGGATTCCTGGATCCAGCCGGACGAATCTTTCATGGAGGCGTTATAGTTCCCGCGGATACGCGCGAACAGCTCGTCTTCCATATAGCCGTCCAGTACTTCGGCCGAGGCCGCACCGAATGCATCCCAGATCTGATCATTGAACTGGCGAACCTGAACCCCTTCGGAAATCAGGCGTTGCAGCGCCGCACCGTTATTGTTCAGGAACAGGGCAAGGCTCCACTGGTGCGCGGCACCCGAGGCAATCTCGATGATTTTCTGATGGGCCGGCGACAGTTCGTTGAACACGTCAAGGTTGGTGGCCAAGGTCAGGGCTGCGCCCGGCTCGTGGAAACCGGCGGTATAGTAGGTTTTGGTGATTTCCTGGAAACCGGCAACCTCGTCAGCCCAGGGGCCGATCCATTCGGTGCCGTCAATCGCACCCGATGCCAGCGCCTGATACACTTCGGAACCCGGCAATGTCTGCACCGAAGCACCCAGTTTACCCAGTGCCTGACCACCCAGACCCGGCATACGGAATTTCAGACCGTTGAAATCCTCGGGGCTGTTCATTTCCTGTTTGAACCAGCCACCGGCCTGCGCACCGGTATTACCGGCAAGGAACGGTTTCAGGTTGAACACTTCGCCCAGTTCGTTATGGGCTTCCTGCCCGCCACCGTGGTGATACCAGTTCATGGTTTCCTGTGCGGTCATCCCGAAAGGAACGGTCGTAAAGAAAGCCAGCGCCGGATGCTGCCCGATATAGTAATAGTCGGCAGAGTGGTACATATCGGCCTGACCACTGGAAACAGCGTCAAACACTTCGAGCGCGCCAACCAGCTCGCCGGCGGCTTTGATTTCGACGGTCAGCGACCCGTCGGACATGGTGGTGATGGCATCGGCAACATACTGTGCCGCATCAAAAATGCCCGCCAGACCACGGCCCCATGATGTAACCATGGTCAGGGTGCGGTTGCCCTGTGCATAGGCAGGTGCTGCCAGAGCGCTTGCGGATGCAAGTGCGGTGCCACCAAGGGCTGCCTTGGTGATAAAAGAACGACGATCCATGTATTCCTCCCAGATAAACGCCATGCAATTTTTGCATAGCCGATCGATTAAGTATGCATAAGTTAACGGCTGAATTGACATATGCCAATGGCAAATTTCATTTGACAAGGAAAACGAGCGATGAATGTATACAATAGTCTACGCTTGATTCCGTCGATTTGACCATTCAGTAAAGGTAATATTTACTGACCCATCGAAATTTCGGCAAGAATCGACAATATTTTCGCCCCATGCGGCAATATTGTTCTTAATTAGTCGTTGACCTTGGGGGCGCTTATTCGTACAAAAAAACCTATGAAAAACGATATCGACATTCTAGTGGTGGTGAACGCAAGGCGCGGGCCGAATAAAAACTAACCGTTTTTATCCGAATATCGCGTCTGCCCCCAAACTCTGGGGGCTTTTTTTTGACCATCACAGAATCACCAACCAAGGGCATCGCCCGCCAAAATACGGAGTAAGAGACATGTCTCGCGAAATGACCGGAGCAAGAATAGTGATCGAAGCCTTGAGGGAACAAGGCGTCGACACGGTGTTTGGCTATCCCGGCGGGGCTGTGCTTCCGATTTATGACGAGATTTTCCAGCAGAACGATATCAAGCATATTCTGGTTCGCCACGAACAGGGTGCCACCCACGCCGCCGAAGGCTATGCCCGATCGACCGGCAAACCGGGCGTGGTGCTGGTGACCTCGGGCCCCGGCGCGACCAATGCGGTGACCGGCATGACCGATGCGCTGATGGACAGCATTCCGATTATCGTGTTGTCCGGTCAGGTGCCGACCTTCATGATCGGCAATGACGCCTTTCAGGAGGCCGACACCGTGGGCATCACCCGCCCCTGTTCCAAACACAACTGGCTGGTTAAAGACACGGCGGATCTTGCGCAAACCATTCACAAGGCGTTTCACATCGCCACCACCGGCCGCCCGGGTCCGGTTCTGATCGACATTCCCAAAGACGTGCAATTTGCCAGCGCGCGATACACGCCGATGAACAAGGCATCCAAAGGCCATTACGCGCCGCAGTTAAAAGGCGATATCGACGCGATTACAGCAGCCGTCAAGGCGCTGGAAACCGCCAAACGCCCGATCATCTATTCGGGCGGCGGGGTGATCAACTCGGGCGCCGGTGCCAGCCAGTTGCTGCGCGAGCTGGTTTCGGCCACCAATATCCCTGTTACCTCTACGCTGATGGGGCTGGGCGCGTATCCGGCTTCGGGCGAGAACTGGCTGGGGATGCTGGGCATGCACGGCACCTACGAATCCAACATGGCCATGCATGATTGCGACTATATGCTGTGTATCGGCGCGCGGTTCGATGACCGGATCACCGGCCGCACCGACGCGTTCAGCCCCGACAGCCTAAAGGTGCATATCGACATCGACCCCTCGTCGATCAACAAAAACATCCATGTGGATATTCCGATCATCGGCGACATTGCCCATGTGCTCGAAGATTTCCTGAAGGTCTGGAAATCGCGCGGGCGTAAAACCGATGCCGCCGCGGTGAAGGACTGGCAGCACGTGATTAACGACTGGCGCGATATAAAATGCCTTGCCTATCGGGGTTCGGATACGATTATTAAACCGCAATACGCGCTGCAACGGCTGGAGGCCCTGACCAAAGGCCGCGACCGCTATATCACCACCGAGGTTGGCCAGCACCAGATGTGGGCGGCGCAGTTTATGGGCTTTGAAGACCCGAACCGGTTCATGACCTCGGGCGGGCTGGGCACCATGGGTTATGGCCTGCCCGCCTCGATCGGGGTGCAGGTTGCGCATCCCGACAGTCTGGTGATCAACGTGGCGGGGGATGCGTCGTTCCTGATGAACATGCAGGAACTGGGCACCGCGGCGCAATTCCGCCTGCCGGTCAAACAGTTTATCCTGAATAACGAACGGCTGGGCATGGTACGCCAATGGCAGCAATTGCTGCACGGAGAGCGCTATTCGTCGTCATGGTCCGAATCCCTGCCCGATTTTGTCAAATTGGCCGAGGCATTCGGGGCCAAGGGGATCGTTGTCTCCGATCCGGCCGAGTTGGACAGCGCCATTCAGGAAATGATCGACCATGACGGGCCGGTTATTCTGGATTGTCTGGTTGAAAAGCACGAGAACTGCTTCCCGATGATCCCGTCAGGCAAGGCGCATAACGATATGCTGCTGGGTGACGATTCCACCGAAGGCGCGATTGACGCAAGCGGCTCTATTCTGGTCTGATCATGGCCACGCCACTGCTCTATTTCAGCTATGGCATGACTCGCGCCGGTTCGACCCTCGGGTTCGAGCTGGTGCGCACCGCGCTTGAATATTGCGGCTATTCGCAACCGCTGCTGACATCCTCGGCGCTGGTTGCGGGGCGGCGCATCAATATGGCCCAGCATATCAGCCCCGAACAGGCCGAGGAATTGCTGGAAGAGGTACGCAACATCGGCCATCCGGTGGTGATCAAAACCCATACCCGCCCCGATGATCCGGCGGTGGTCGGGCTGATGCAGCGCGGACAGGCCATCGCCCACGCGGTCTATCGCGATCCGCGCGATATGGCGCTGTCCATGGTCAATGCTGGTGAACGCGCCCGCGCCGCCGGAGTGCCCGGTTTTGCCGAGATCCACACCCTGGACGACGCTTTTGACAATATCCGCCACCAGACCAATTCACTGACCGCGTGGCTGCGCCTGCCCGGCGTGCTGCCGCTTTACTATGACGATCTGGCCTTTGACACCGAGGCCACCGCCCGCCGTATTCTGCACCAGTTGGGGTTGCAGGCCGATGCCGCCTTTATCGCCCGCCATGTGCTGACCAACCGCTTTACCCAGAAATACAAAGGCCAGCGCCAGCGCTTTACCGACGAAATGGACCCGGGTCTGGCTAAACTGATCGCGCAGGAATTTACCCCGCTGTTTCTGGATTTCATCATCCACCGTGCCGATCTGCCCGATGACGGCAGCATCACCTTGCCCGCGCCGCGCCACTTGCGTACAACGGCCCAGAACTGACAAAGGAATCCCGCCATGAATTCGCTCAACCTCAAACAAGGCTCCAGCCGCAAAAGCGCCTATGACCTGAAAAACCCGCTTGACGAGCGCGAGGAAACCCACACCCTTGCGGTGCTGGTCGATAACGAGGCGGGCACATTGGCGCGAGTCATCGGCCTGTTTTCAGGCCGCGGCTATAATATCGACAGCCTGACCGTAGCCGAAACCGACACCAAGGGGCACCGCTCGCGCATTACCATTGTCACCACCGGCACGCCGGCAGTCATCGAACAGATCAAGGCGCAACTGGGTGGCATCGTGCCGGTTTACCGCGTGCATGACCTGACCGTCGAAGGGCCAAGTGTGGAGCGCGAGATGGCTCTGCTAAAGGTCGTGGGGACCGGCGAAAAACGGGTAGAGGCCATGCGCCTTGCCGACGTATTCCGTGTAAACGTGGTTGACAGCACGCTGGACAGTTTTGTGTTTGAAATCACCGGCACCTCTGAAAAAATAGACGCCTTTTCCGATCTGATGCGCCCGCTCGGGCTGGTTGAATTCGCCCGCACCGGCGTGGCGGCACTGGCGCGTGGCAACACCTAGGGCGTAGACCTAGGGTCAGGCTCCATTAATCCGACACCACCGGCGTTAAACCCTTTTCTATCGGGGCCAAATAGCGAGTTTTCGGGATCACCTGAAAGCGGCAACGCTCATGGTGAATCAAAAGAAGCATCAACACCGGCTAAACTCGCGGATCGACGGGTTGGACAAGGTCACAACCGAGGTATCGGGGTTGCCCTGCAAGTAACGTCAGTAACGATCGTCTGGTAGCGCGGATCGTGGTGTTATCGGAGCGGGCATAAAAAAGGGGGGATGGCGAACCATCCCCCTAAGTTTTGCATCTCAGGCTCATCGTTATACCGCTCGGTTTGTTTGCCTGCGGCCTGAATGCCGGAAGGGGACGAGCAGAAAAATGCCCCCTTCCTCCTGTTCTTGACGTGGCCGCACCCCGTAGGGTGCGTGGTCTCCACGCACCTTCCTTAGCTACACCCCGAGGTCCCCCCGCAAGTGTTGCACTTCATACATGTACCGTTGCGCACCAGGGTAAAGTTGCCGCATTCGCCGCACGGGTCGCCCTCGTAGCCCTGCATCTTGGCCTTGGCGCGGTCCGACAATTCCATGGTGGTGGATTCGACCGCGATCTGCACCGCATCGACCTCCACATCCTTGACCAGCCCCAGCCCGTTAGGTACGCGCTTGCGCAAATACCCGGCCGAAGAAATCTGCTTGATCAGTTCCAGCGAGTTGCTCGCCGCATCGCTGGGCGTGCTGACATTGGGCGCACCCTCTTCCTCGCCACGGCCCAGCGTGTCGAAATTCTCGCCCTCGGGCACCACATGGGCCAGATCATCGCGATCAAGGTACGAAATCGCCAACTCGCGGAAGATATAATCCAGAATAGAGGTCGCCGATTTGATGCTGTCATTGCCCTGCACCATCCCCGCCGGTTCAAACCGGGTAAAGGTGAATGCCGAGACAAATTCGTCCAGCGGCACCCCGTATTGCAGCCCGACCGAAATCGCGATGGCAAAGTTGTTCATCATGGCGCGAAAGCCCGAGCCTTCCTTGTGCAGGTCGATGAAAATCTCGCCCAGATCGCCGTTGGGGTATTCGCCGGTGCGCAGGTAAACCTTGTGCCCGCCCACCGTGGCCTTTTGGGTATAGCCCTTGCGGCGTTGCGGCAGTTTTTCGCGACCGCGCGCCACCTCTTTGTACACGATCTTTTCGACCATTTTCTCGGCCAGCACCTGCACACGATCCGCCGGTGCGGCTTCTTCCAGCGCTTCTTCCAGATCGTCATCCTCGATCAGGGCGCTGCTTAGTGGCTGGCTTAGCTTGGAGCCGTCCCGATAAAGCGCGTTCGCCTTGATCCCCAGCGCCCAGCTGGTTTCATAGGCGGCCTTGCAATCCTCGATGCTGGCATCATTATGCATGTTGATGGTCTTGGAGATCGCCCCCGAGATAAAGCTTTGTGCCGCTGCCATGATCTTGATGTGGCTGTCCACCGACAGATAGCGCTTGCCATCCTTGCCGCAGGTATTGGCGCAGTCGAATACGCTGTAATGCTCGGGCTTCAAGAACGGCGCGCCTTCAAGCGTCATGGTGCCGATTGCGTGCCGGTTGGCGGCGTCCACCTGTTCTTTTGTAAAACCAAGATGGCGCAGCAGATCAAAGCCCGGGTCATTCAGCTTGTCGGCCGGAATGCCCAACGTGCCGGTGCAAAAATCGGTGCCCAGCGTCCACTGGTTGAAGATAAAGCGCAGATCAAAGGCAGAGCCGAGCGCCTCTTCGATCTTGCCGATTTCTTCCTCGCCAAAGCCATGCCCCAGCAAGCTGGTAGAGTTGATGCCCGGCGCGTTGCCAAGGCTGCCATGCCCGACGGCATAGGCAATAATTTCCTCTATCTGCGCAGGCTTATAGCCCAGTTTGACCAGCGCCGCAGGCACCGACTGGTTGATAATCTTGAAATAGCCGCCCCCGGCCAGTTTCTTGAATTTGACCAGCGCAAAGTCCGGCTCGATACCGGTGGTGTCGCAATCCATTACCAGCCCGATCGTGCCGGTGGGGGCAATCACGCTGACCTGCGCATTGCGATAGCCGTGCTTTTCGCCCAGCGCCAGCGCCTCATCCCAGACCTTGTGCGCAAGGTTGATCAGCGCGCCGTCGGGGCAATTGTCATGGTCGAGCGGCACCGGCGGCACCGCCAGCCCTTCATAGCCCGTGGTTTCGCCAAAGGCGGCGCGGCGATGGTTGCGGATCACCCGCAACATATGTTCGGCATTTTTGGCATAGCCCGAAAACGCCCCCAGTTCCGCAGCCATTTCGGCTGAGGTGCGATAGCTTTCGCCGGTCATGATCGCGGTCAGGGCACCGGTCAGCGCCCTGCCCTCGTCACTGTCATAGCCATAGCCCATATTCATCAGCAGCCCGCCGATATTGGCATAGCCAAGACCAAGGGTGCGGAATTTGAAACTGCGCTCGGCAATTTCGGGGCTGGGGAATTGCGCCATCAGCACCGAGATTTCCAGCGTTACCGTCCAGAACCGCGTGGCGTGCATATAGGCAGCGGCGTCAAACACCCCGTCTTTTAGGAAGGTCAGCAGGTTCATGCTGGCCAGATTGCAGGCGGTATCGTCCAGAAACATGTATTCGGAACAAGGGTTGGAGCCGCGAATCTCGCCATCTTCGGGGCAGGTATGCCAGGCGTTGATGGTGTCGTGATACTGGATGCCCGGATCGGCCGAGGCCCATGCCGCATGGCCGATATTATCCCATAGATCACGCGCCTTGACGGTTTTGGCAACCTCGCCATCGGTGCGGCGGATCAGTTCCCATTCCGCATCATCCTTGACCGCCTGCAAAAACGCGTCCGTTACCCGCACCGTGTTGTTCGAATTCTGCCCCGAGACCGACAGATAGGCGTCGCTATCCCAATCGGTGTCAAAGGTCGGAAATTCGATGCTGGCAAAGCCCTGCTCGGCATATTGCAACACCCGTTTGACATAGCCTTCGGGGATCATCACCTTGCGCGCACTGCGAATAGCGGCCTTTAGTGCCGGGTTTTTCTTGGGGTCAAAAGCGTCGTTTTCAGCCCCGTCCCATGTGCGGATCGCCCCGAAAATCTCGTTCAGCTTTTCTTCGTGCATTTTGGAACCGGCGACCAGCGAGGCCACTTTTTGCTCCTCGATCACCTTCCAGTTGATGAATTCCTCGACATCGGGGTGATCCACATCGACGATCACCATTTTGGCGGCGCGCCGCGTGGTGCCGCCCGACTTGATCGCCCCCGCCGCACGGTCACCGATTTTCAGGAAAGACATAAGACCCGACGACTTACCGCCCCCGCCAAGGCTCTCGTTGGCGGCGCGCAGCGAGCTGAAATTGGTGCCGGTGCCCGACCCGTATTTGAACAGGCGCGCCTCGCGGGTCCACAGATCCATGATGCCGCCTTCATTGACCAGATCGTCATTGACCGACTGGATAAAGCAGGCGTGGGGCTGCGGGTGTTCGTAAGAAGAGGTCGATTTCACCAGTTTGCCGGTCCGGTAATCCACATAGAAATGCCCCTGCGCCGGACCGTCAATGCCATAGGCCCAGAACAGGCCGGTGTTGAACCATTGCGGCGAGTTGGGCGCAGCCATCTGGTTGGCCAGCATATAACGCATTTCGTCATAATAGGTCCTGGCGTCGGCCTCGGTTGAAAAATGACCGCCTTTCCAGCCCCAATAGGCCCAGGTCCCTGCCAGCCGGTCAAACACCTGCTTGGCCGAAGTTTCGGAGCCATAGCGCGCATCCGCTGGCAGCTTGGCCATCGCCTTTTCATCTTCGACCGAGGGCCACAGGAATTCGGGCACACCCTTTTCCCTGACCCGCTTCAGCGCCGCGGGCACACCGGCCTTGCGAAAATATTTCTGCGCCAGCACATCGCTGGCCACCTGCGACCAGCTTGCCGGCACTTCCATATTTTCCAGCGAAAACACCAGCGTGCCGTCCGGGTTGCGGATCTCGGAACTGCGGGTGGTGAATTCCATGGTGCCATAAGCACCGGATTTGGCCGAGGTAAACTTGCGGTCGAATTTCATTCTGCCTGTCCTTCAATGAACGTCGCCAGCCTTATGCGGTTGGTCGATAACTGTTGCGTAATACCCCTGGGGGTATCTTACTATACGCCGTCAACCTCGTCTCGTGGGGAGTAGGCAACAACGGGCCTGCACGCCTGAATGCGTTTTCGGTGCAGCGAATAGAATTTTTAGTTTGCGGTGGTAACCTACTACATCTAGTGGGCCTCTGACTTGCCCATACAAATTGAAGCATTCAGCCCTGTGGGTCAATCAAATAATTTTGATTTTTTCCGGATAAATCGCTTGACGCGTAAACGTTGGGTAACCCGCCTCTGACTCGAAAACCGGTTAATTGCGATTTCCTGAACAGAACCACGAGCTTCGGCCAAATTCCTTTGAAAACGGTTGATCAAACCGCGCTATCGTTTGATCGCGTATCGGTGGGCCAATTTCGTTTGTGCGACAAATATTCCGGCGCGCAAATCGAATCAGAATGAAAGAAAATGGTCGGGGCGATAGGATTCGAACCTACGACCTACGGTACCCAAAACCGCCGCGCTACCAGGCTGCGCCACGCCCCGACTTGGGCTTCGTCTAAACGGGTTTTGGCGGGATGAAAAGCGAAAAAACGTTATTCACAGGGCCAGGCCGCGATTTCCTGCGAAAAGGCCGGATGGCGCAGTTCCGCCCCGACATGCAGCCCGAGCATCGCCGAAAGCCCGCCGCGAATCTCTAACACATACTGGATATTGTCGCCGCCATTGATGGTAGCTTCGGACAGGGGCACCGCATTTTCATGAATGGACGCCACCGTGCCGGTTTCGTCAATAAACAGCATATCCAGCGGAATCAGCGTGTTTTTCATCCAGAAGGTCATAACCCGCGGCCGGTTATACACAAACAGCATAGAGGAAAACTGCGGAATGCTGGGCCGGTTCATCAGCCCCAGCGCGCGCAATTCGTTGGTATCGGCAATTTCGACCGAGAAACGCACTGTGGTGCCGCCGTCACGAATATCGATAACGGCTGGATCGCAAGTTCCGGCCAGCGCCGGACCAAACCAGCCAATGACCAGACCAAGGACAAGCAGCAACCGCGCCATATCAGCCGTTGCCGTTGGCGGGTTTGTCCCACGAATACATCGCACCGGCCATACGCCCGCGCGGCCCGTCCACCACCTGAATGCAAATCGCCTCTCCGGGGGAGAGATCGGAAAAGCCGTATTGGCGCATGATTTCCATATGCAGGAACACATCTTCTGAACTGCCGAACGTATTGGCAAACCCGAAACCCTTGGCCTTGTCGAACCATTTGATTCGCGCCGGTTCCAGTTCGACTCCGGTAACATCGGGCAAGGGCAATGTGGTTTGGCTGGCTTCCTCTACTCCGTTTTCCACCGGTGCATGGATTTCGAAAATTTCGGATGCCTGCCGGCCACGCTCGGTCTGCTGCAACGAAAAGACCACCTCGGCCCCTTCGGCCACCGACCCGCGACCAAAATTCCGCAGCACATTCGCGTGCAGCAAAATATCGCCAAGACCGTCATCCGCAACGACAAATCCGTACCCCTTATCGGCATCAAACCATTTGACTTTACCCTTGATCATCGGGGCGTTCTTCTCCGTATGCTTGTGCCGGCGGTTAAATCAGAGCGCGGACCATGTTACATTTATGACTAAATATAAATCGAAATTCAAAGATTAAGCAACCGTTCATACGAACAATTAGGAAAAAAATGAATTTAATTCAACAATATGGCTTGATCGGTAAAAAAAACGATCAAACCACATAATCCCACTCAAGGATTCAATCGCTGAATTCCCCATGCTTCGGTTTCGTGGCTTTTTACCCACTTGAACCGGTCATGCAAACGAAAGTCACCATCGGCCCAGAACTCTATTTCAACCGGAGTCAGCAAAAACCCGCCCCAAAACGGCGGGCGTGGCGGGTGAAGGCCGAATTTGACGCCCAATTTGGCGACTCGGGCCATCAAGGCGGAACGTGATTCGAGCGGCTGCGACTGGTGCGATGCCCATGCCCCCAGCCGGCTTTGCAACGAGCGGGAGTTGAAATAGGCGTCGGCCTCGGGGCCATCAAAGCGCTCGACCGTGCCGCGCACCCGTATCTGGCGGCGCAGCGATTTCCAGTGCATGACAAAGGCCGCCTTGCCCGCGCTGTCCAGTTCCTGCCCCTTGGCGCTGCCATAGTTGGTATAAAAAACGAACCCGTCATCCAGGATTTCCTTGAGCAGGACCATGCGCACATTGGGCATGCCCTGCGCATCAACGGTTGCCAGCGCAATCGCGTTGGGGTCGTTGGGTTCCTGCGCTTCGGCCTCGGCCAGCCATGCGCGGGCAATTGCAAACGGGTCGTCCCCTTTGAATATCCCCTTGCGGGTCGAATCCTTGCCCATCTGCCCCTCCTGCATGTGCTAAAAGCAGCGTAACACTTCTGATTGCAGGTTTACAATCTTGATGCTTGGGCTAGTTTGGCTTACACATCGAAGTTCAAGAATAAAAAACAAATAGGTGAGCCATGGGTTCGGGACTAATGAGTGGTAAACGCGGCCTTATCATGGGTGTTGCGAACGACAAATCAATCGCATGGGGGATTGCGCGCCATTGTCATGAGCAAGGGGCCGAACTGGCATTTACCTATCAGGGTGACGCGCTTGGCAAACGGGTCAAACCGCTGGCCGCCAGTATCGATGCGGAAATTGTACTGCCCTGCGACGTGACCGACGCCGATTCGATCGATGCGGTCTTTGCCGAGTTGGAAGCGAAATGGGGCAAGATCGACTTTCTGGTGCATGCCATTGGTTTTGCTGACAAAAACGAACTACGCGGCCGGTATATCGATACCAGCCCGGCGAATTTTGCCATGTCGATGAATATCTCGGTCTATTCCTTTACCGCGATTGCGCAGCGGGCGGAAAAGATCATGCCCGATGGCGGCTCGTTGCTGACGCTGACCTATTACGGCGCGCAAAAGGTAATGCCGCGTTACAATGTGATGGGCATTGCCAAGGCGGCGCTGGAAACTTCGGTGCGCTATATGGCGATGGATCTGGGGCCAAAGGGCATTCGGGTGAACTCGCTTTCGGCGGGGCCGATCAAGACGCTGGCCGCCAGCGGAATCGGCGATTTCCGCTATATCCTCAAATGGAACGAGCTGAACGCCCCGTTGCGCCGCACGGTTTCCACCGATGACGTGGGCAAGTCGGCCATGTATCTGCTTTCGGACCTGTCAAGCGGAGTCACGGGCGAAAACCATTTCGTTGACGCGGGGTTCCATGTGGTCGGTATGAAGGCCGAGGACGCGCCCGATATCGACGCAATTTCCGGCGTCGGAAACAAGGCAAAATGAGCCTGAGCGCCTTTCTTGCCGTGGTATTGCTGCACCTGATGGTTGCTGTCAGCCCCGGCCCTGCGGTGTTGATGGCGGCGCGCACCGGCGTGACCGAGGGGTTTCGCACCGGCGCGATGCTGGCCGCGGGTATCGGCACGGCGGCGGTGGTTTGGGCCGCCAGTGCCCTGTTTGGCCTGTCCCTGCTGTTCCAGTTCGCCCCCGCCCTGCTGATCGGGTTCAAGATCGCGGGCGCGGTGATTCTGCTCTATCTGGCCGTCAAGCTGTGGCGCCATGCCGATGACCCGCTTGAACAGGGTCAATCCAGTGCCCCGCGCAGCCTGCGCAGCGCCTTCTGGCTGGGCTTTGTCACGCAGATTTCCAACCCGAAACCCGCCATCCTGTTTGCCGCTATCTTTGTCGGCACCGTGCCCGAAACCGCCACTTGGCCGGTTTATGGCGCCCTGCTGGCGGCGGTGTTTTTAAACGAAACCGTGTGGAACACGCTGGTGGCCCGCATCTTTTCGCTTCCGGCGCTTCGGCGCACCTATCTGGGCCTGAAGGGCACCATTGACCGGCTGTTTGGCGGCATCCTCGCCGTGCTAGGCATCAAAATTGCATCGACATAGGACTGAACCATGACCGAACGACTCCCGCATGAAAAAGGCTTCCACATCAGCTGGGACCAGATCCACCGCGACAGCCGCGCCCTTGCCTGGCGGTTGGAAAAGATGGGGCCAAAACAAGGTGCATGGAAGGCCGTGGTGGCGATAACCCGGGGCGGCATGGCTCCGGCAATGATTATCGCACGCGAGTTGGACATTCGCACCGTCGATACGATTTCGATCAAATCCTATGACCACCAGCAGCAATCCGAAGCAAAGGTGCTCAAATCACCCGACGGCGAAATCATGGGCGACGGCGAAGGCATTCTGATAATCGACGATCTGGTCGATACCGGCAAAACGCTGGAGGTGGTCAAGACGCGCTATCCCAAGGCCCATATTGCCACCGTCTATGCCAAGCCCAAGGGCCGCCCGATGGTGGACACCTTTATCACCGAAGTTTCGCAAGATACCTGGATCTTTTTCCCGTGGGACATGGCCTTGCAATATGTTGAACCCTATCGCGGCACCGACTGATGGACAAGCCGCCGCGCCAGCTTGGCCTTTCCCCTGCCACCCGCGCCGCGCAGGCGCTGCGGTTTATCGACCCCGCCAGCGGCGGAGTCACGCCGGCGATCCACCTGTCATCGACCTATGCGCGCGATGAAACCTATGCATTGCGCGACGGCTATATTTATGCCCGCGAAGGCACCCCGACTACCCGCGTCGCCGAAGATCTGATTACCGACCTGACCGGTGGCGCGGGCTCTTACCTGTTTTCAAGCGGCATGGCGGCAATTGTCACAATGCTGGAAACCCTGAAAAGTGGCGATCATGTGGTGGCCCCGCGCGTCATGTATCACGGGGTGCTGAACTGGCTTGTCCGCCTGGAAAGCCTGCGCGGCATCAAGGTGAGCTTGTTCGATCAAGCCTCTGACGAAGCGCTGAAAAATGCGATTATCCCGGGGGAAACCAAGCTGGTCTGGATAGAGACTCCGATCAACCCGAACTGGGATGTGCTGGACATCGCCGCCGCAGCCGATGCGGCCCATGCCGCGGGGGCTGTGCTGGTCACCGATTGCACCGCCGCGCCCCCTGCCACCACCGACGCGCTGGCGCTCGGGGCGGATTATGTGTTCTATTCCGCGACAAAATATCTGGGCGGCCATTCCGACCTGATCGCCGGAGTGCTGACCTGCGCGCGCGCCGGTGACGCGTGGGACGAACTGGGCGAATTGCGCAAACTGATGGGCAATATGCTGGCCTCGTTCGATGCGTGGCTGTTGATTCGCGGCATTCGCACCCTGTATTTGCGGTATGAGCGCGCATCCGACAACGCGCTGACCCTTGCCCGCCATTTCGAAGGCCACCCGAAAATTGCCGCTGTGCTGTATCCGGGGCTGGAAAGCCACCCCAATCACGCCGTTGCCGTGCGCCAGATGCAGGGTGGGTTTGGCGGGATGCTGTCGCTGCTGACCCATGACGAAGCCACCGCCGCCGCGCTGGTCCGCCATGTGCAGGTGTTTATTCCCGCCACCTCGCTCGGCGGAGTCGAGAGCCTGATCGAACACCGAAAAGCCGTCGAAGGCCCCAATTCGATCGTACCCGACACCCTGTTGCGGCTCAGCATCGGTATAGAGGACGTGCGCGACCTGATAGCCGACCTTGAACAAGCGCTGGATCGGGCCTGATGCAGCAGTCTCCGCTTGACCCGGATTTCGTGCAAAACCCCTATCAGGCCTATGATGTCATGCGTGAACAAGGCCCGTTATTTCGTTGGGATGATTACGGTTTTCTTTGTTCAGCACAATTTGAAACCGTCAATGCGGTGTTGCGTGACCGCCGGTTTGCCTCTGAGCTTCCGGCCGATCTGGCCCCGCCGGTGCCCGATCACCTGCGGGTCTGGCACAGCTTTGAATCGCGCTCCATTCTGGCGATAGAGCCGCCCGACCATACCCGCATCCGCGCCCTGCTGACCCGCGCCTTTACCTCGCGCCGGATCAATGCCATGGCGGCCGAGGTGCAGGCGCTGGCCCATAGCCTGGTCGATGCCTTTCCTGCCGGTCGGGTTGACCTGCTGCCCGCCTTTGCCGAGGTGATCCCGATCACGGTGATCTGCCGGTTGCTGGGCGTGCCTACCGATATGGCCGCGCAATTGCTGGCCTGGTCGCACGATATGGTCGCGATCTATCAGGCCCGCCGCGACCGCGCGCTAGAGGACCGCTGCGAAGCCGCCACCATCGCCTTTATGGCCTATATCCGCAGCTTTGTGGCGCAGCGCCGCAAGACCCCGGGCGAAGACCTGATTTCCGAACTGATCGCCGCGCGGGACCAGGGGGAAAAGCTGACCGAAGAAGAACTGATAACCACTTGTATCCTATTGTTGAATGCCGGTCACGAAGCCACGGTCCACGCCATCGCCAATGGGGTTAAAACCCTGATTGAAACCGGTACGCGTTTTGGCGATGATGACAAAAGCAATCTGGCAATCATCGAAGAAACCATCCGCTTTGACCCGCCCCTGCATATGTTTACCCGTTATGCGCTTGAACCGCTGACCCTGCACGGCCATGCCTTTGAACGGGGTGAACAGATCGGCCTGTTGCTCGCCGCCGCCAATCGCGAT
The DNA here is from genome assembly GCA_027069385.1 of Paracoccaceae bacterium. GTDB lineage: Bacteria > Pseudomonadota > Alphaproteobacteria > Rhodobacterales > Rhodobacteraceae > UBA3077. The sequence goes on along the minus strand of JALXER010000138.1, from coordinate 391 downwards.
CCGGCCCGGTTTGCCAACCCGGACCGCTTTGATCCGACCCGAAACAACGCCCACCAACTGGCCTTTGGTGCCGGTCTGCACTTTTGCATCGGCGCACCGCTGGCCCGCATGGAAATGCTCAACGCCATGCCGATCCTGTTCGATCGCATCCCCGATCTCGCCTTGGCAGAACCACCGGTTTACGCCGACCGCTACCACTTCCACGGTCTTACCCACCTGCACTGCACCATCCCGTAGCGCTCCCGCAGTCCAGCTATTGACTGGCTAAAGCCAGCCAACAGCTTCCCCTTGGGCCGGGCCGACCTTCGGTCGGCCCCGGGGGCCAGCCCCCGTACCCCCGTCACATGCGTGAGGCGACAATACCTTCCATTTTTCATAAATACTCTCAGGG
>JALXER010000137.1 GCA_027069385.1 Paracoccaceae bacterium | reverse complement strand
CTCCTGCTCTTTCTTCCTCTTCTCCAACCGGGCGATGGTACGGCGCAGCGTGATCACCTCCGGGTGGCGCTCCGTGTAACGTAACAGGAGGTCGTCCACCTGCTTCTGCAACTCTTGGATACGAGCATCCAAGGGGGACAAAGGGCCCTCTCCCATTTCTCCGCCCAACATCCCCGCATCTTCCGATTCCAGGTCGTCCAACTGATCATGCAGTTCCTCCTGGCGATCCTCGGCCTGCTGAAGATCGAGTTTGGCCGCCGCCAATGCAGCCTTGGCCTTCTGCAACCGGGAATAGTACCCACCCCGGTCGGACAGATAGGAGAGGTTACGCGCCTTGAATTCCTTCAACTTGCGCTCCGCATCCACCATGCGCCGCTCGTATTCCTTGATCTCTCGGACCAGGAATTGCTCTGCCGAGTCCTGATCCTTGCGACTCTCCCCCAGGTTGGTCTCCACGAAGATGGTGAGAAAGGACTGCACCACCTTCTTGGCCAAGGCCGGATCAGAATCGGTGTAGGCGAGACGATAGATATCCTTTCCCTGGCGTTGGAGTTTGACCTTGTGCTTGAGTTCGTCGATCACATCGTCCATCTGCCGGGAGGTCTTGGCACGCAGATCCAGATCCGCCATCCGCGCCAGTTTTTCCAGGATGGGTCGGCTGAAGAGCAGGCGGGACATCATCTCGATACGCCGGCGGTCATCCATGCGCACGGCCAGGCCCTTCATCAAGGGCTTGAGCACCGAGTCGGTGTCCACGAAGACCTTGGCGCTGGCCGTAAAGGTATCGGGCATGGAGGCCACATAGAACCAACCCACCGGGCTCACCACTACCGGAACGATGACGATCAGCCAGCGGAAACGGGCGATTCCGACCAGGTAACCCAGCGCCAGACGAATGAGATCGTACATGAAGAGACCGCGCTATCTCGAAAATGGAGGCGTCGACGGGGTCATGGCCCTTGCTCCGGGATACGCCAATCCGCGGTGTCGAGCCGCTATCGACAGATGCCCGATACCGACCCTGGAAAAGACGAAAGACGCCCCGTCTTGCCTTCCGCACCGAAAAGACCCGAAACGATCAGTCCCTGTCACGAGCCACTCCACGATACACATCGCCTCAGAACCAAGATTCCGGAATGATCAGGATATCGCCCGGCCGCATGTCGACGTTGGCAGTCAGGTCGCCATCGCGAATCAGGTCGTCGATGCGGAGGGTGTATTGTCTCTGCTCCCCATCCACCACCCGCGCCAAGACGGCCTTGTTTCCATCGGCAAAATCGGTGATACCCCCCACCTGGATCATCAGGTCGAGGAGGGTCATCCCATCCTGGTAATGGAGGGAGCGCGGAGAACCTGCCTCGCCCAACACCCTGATCTGCTGGGGATAGACACCATTGAACCCGCTCACCATGACGGTGACCAAGGGATCGCGCAGATAGGTGGACAACTCTTTCTCTAGATCGCGGGCCAGTTCAGTGGGCGTCTTGCCCGTGGCCGGAACGTCTTCGAGGAGTTTCGCAGTGATGAAGCCGTCTGGGCGGACCGTGACCTTGGTACTTACTTCGGGGTAACGCCATACGAAGATGTCCAGATTGTCACCGGGACCGATCCGATACTTGGTGGAATACCGCATATGCCCCGTGGCCTCGGGCAAGTAGGGGTACTTGGGGGCGCAAGCCTCCAGGCCCAACATCGCCAGCATCAGGCCCAGGGCCCCCAGTCTGCGTATCACGCCGGTCTTCCTCACGTTCATCCCCCTCGATATCTGAGTTCTGGAGCCACACCCAACGAAACGAGATTATGGCAGAATAGCGAGTCGTTCGGTAACCATATCGGCGCCGTCCATCCCCGGTCGAAACCCGCCATGCACAAAGGTCTCCAATACGCCTTCCAGG
>JALXER010000136.1 GCA_027069385.1 Paracoccaceae bacterium | reverse complement strand
GCGTTTTGAAACTTGTTTCAAAACGCACCTGTTCTTTAGCGCTATGATCGGGGCTGGGAGGGCGACGGGGGTGGTTGGTGGCATTGGTCGGGCATGGCGGTTCGCACTTGCAATTCGGGCGGACATCGCTATAACGCTTCAATCCCCCGCACTTATCTGGTCGCGGATGCCTCTCGTATGCGGATGGGGGTGTGAACGCCGCATTTTGAAGCACGCTTTACATGAAGGAATATGATATGGCTCTTTATGAGCATGTTATGATTGCGCGTCAGGATCTGTCGAACGCGCAGGCCGAAGGGCTGATCGAACATTTCGGGGCAATCCTTGCGGATAACGACGGCAAGATTATTGATTCCGAATACTGGGGTCTGAAAACCATGGCCTACAAAATCAACAAGAACCGCAAGGGGCATTACCTGTTTCTTAAGACCGACGCGCCGTCGGCTGCCGTTCAGGAAATGGACCGTCTGTCGCGTTTGCACGACGACGTAATGCGCCTGTTGACCATCAAGGTTGACGCGCACGAAGAAGGCCCCTCGGTGGTTGTTCAGGCGAAAAACGCCAAAGAAGAACGTGGCGCCCGTCGCCCTCGCAGAGACTAGGAAAGGACTGTAACCCATGGCTAACAAACCATTTTTCCGCCGTCGCAAGACCTGTCCTTTCTCGGGTGAAAATTCCCCGAAAATCGACTATAAAGATGTAAAGCTGCTTCAGCGCTACATTTCCGAACGGGGCAAAATCGTGCCGTCCCGAATCACCGCGGTATCCGCCAAAAAGCAGCGTGAACTGGCCCGTGCCATCAAACGCGCCCGCTTTGTGGCCCTGCTGCCCTACGCTGTTAAGTAAAGGAGAAATACCATGGATGTAGTTCTGCTTGAACGCGTGGCCAAGCTGGGCCAGATGGGTGACGTTGTTTCTGTGAAACAGGGTTTTGCCCGCAATTTTCTGCTGCCCAAAGGCAAGGCACTGCGCGCCACCAAGGCCAATCTGGCACAGTTCGAAGCCCAGCGTGCGCAGCTTGAAGCCCGCAATCTGGAAACCAGGGCCGAGGCCGAAAAACTGGCCGAAAAACTGGACGGTCAGGTATTTATCGTGATTCGTTCGGCATCCGATTCCGGTGCGCTTTACGGGTCGGTTACCGGTCGCGATGCGGCCGAGGTGTCGACGGCCGAGGGGTTCAGCATTGATCGCAAACAGGTTGTGCTTAGCGCGCCGGTCAAAGAACTGGGCCTGCATGACATGACAGTTGTGCTTCACCCCGAGGTTTCCGCGACCATCACCATCAACGTTGCCCGCTCGGTCGAAGAGGCCGAATTGCAGGCATCGGGCAAATCCATTCAGGAATTGCAGGCCGAAGCCGACGCCGAGGCCGATTTCGATATCGCCGAGTTGTTCGACGATATCGGTTCCGCCGCACTGGATGACGACGACGGCGATACCGCGGTTGAGACACCCGAAGGCAACAATGATGACGGCGAAGAACAGCCCGAAGTCTAGGCTTTGCCGCAACAAATCTGATTGGCCGTGCGCACCCGCGCGCGGCCTTTTTTGACGGGATGGGGAAATATGCGCCTGAAAACCGGAATTATCCTTGTGATGGTCGGGATCGGCTTCTCGGTGCTCAGCTATTTTACGCTGGACCGGCCGGTCGCCGAATGGGCGCGCGCAAAGGGCGGCACGGCCATGGCTTTTTGGGGCTATGTTACCCAAATGGGCAATTCGGTGTGGATGGCTGCGGGCCTGATCGTCCTTGTCACCGTGGCTTTGGTGATGCGCGCCAAAACCCCCAATGCGCCGATCTGGCCGCTGATCCTGCGCCGCTGCGCCTATGTTTTTGGCGCGGTTGCCGCGCCGGGGCTGTTGGTGCTGCTGGTCAAAGGCATGGTCGGGCGGGCGCGCCCTTATCATGTGGACGGGGGCGATATGTTCTTTCATCCGTTTGCCTTTCGCCCCGAATTTGCCAGTTGGCCCTCGGGGCATGCCACCACGGTTTTTGCCTTTGCCATGGCGCTCGGGCTGATCTGGCCGCGTTCGCGCAGGGTGCTTTTCCCGCTTGCCGCGTTGACCGCCTATAGCCGTCTGGCGCTTGGTGTGCATTACACGGGCGACGTGGTGATGGGGGCAATTGTCGGGGTGATCGGGGCAAGCTTGGTGTATTATTTCGCCACCCGACGCTGGAAAATTTGAGTTATCCCCGTTACTAACATGCTGGGGACAGGCGGTTTTGCGCTATAGTCCCCGCGGGGTTCAGAGGGAAACAACATGGCAGATGGCGGGCAGTTACCGGACGAGGAAACACAGGTTATTCCGCACAATATCGAGGCGGAACAAGCGCTTCTGGGCGCGTTGCTGGTCAATAACGATGTGCTCGATCGGGTATCGTCGATCGTTACCGATTCGCATTTCTATGATCCGGTACACGGGCGCATTTTCGCCACGGCCTCGGAGCGGATCCAGAATAACCTGCTGGTATCACCGGTAACCCTCAAACCGTTTTTCGAAGATGACGAAGGCCTGAAAGAACTGGGCGGCGCGGCCTATCTGGCCCGTCTGGCAGGGGCCTCTATTTCACTGTTTGCCGCCAAGGATTACGCCGAAATGGTGCGTGATCTGGCCTTGCGGCGCGAATTGATCACCATTGGCCAGAATATTGCGGGGCGGGCTGCCAGGGTTACGACCGAAAGCGATCCGGAAAGCCAGATCGTCAAGGCCGAGGAAGAATTGTATACGCTCGGGCAAAAGGGCGAATCCGAAAAGGGGTTCCAGTCTTTCCTGATGGCGGTGACCGATGCGGTAACACTGGCCGGCGAGGCCCACCAGCGCGACGGGCAACTGGCCGGTATTTCAACCGGCCTGATCGATATGGACAAGAAACTGGGTGGGTTGCACCCGTCAGACCTGCTGATTTTGGCGGGGCGGCCCTCTATGGGGAAAACCTCTCTGGCCACCAATATCGCCTTTCATATCGCCAAGACCTATAAAAAAGGCATCCGCCATGACGGGCTGGAAGGCGCGATTGACGGCGGCGTGGTCGGATTTTTCAGCCTGGAAATGTCGGCCGACCAGTTGGCCGCAAGGGTTCTGAGCGAGGCGGCGCGGATTCCGTCGGAAAAAATTCGCCGTGGCGAACTGGACGAGGTTGAATTCCGCCGCTTTGTCGAGGCGGCGAAAGAGCTGGAAAAGTGCCCGCTTTATATTGATGACAGCGCCGCATTGCCGATTTCGACGCTGGCCGCAAGGGCGCGGCGCCTGAAACGTCGCCACGGGCTGGATGTGCTGATCATCGACTATTTGCAACTGGTGCGCCCCGCCACCGCCAAAGACAACCGCGTGAACGAGGTTTCCGAGATCACGCAGGGGCTAAAGGCCATCGCCAAGGAATTGCAGATTCCGGTTATCGCGCTGTCGCAGCTCTCGCGTCAGGTCGAAAGCCGCGAGGACAAGCGGCCGCAGCTGTCGGACCTGCGCGAATCCGGCTCGATCGAGCAGGACGCCGATGTGGTGATGTTCGTCTATCGCGCCGACTATTATAAAGAACGTGAAAAACCCGGCGAACACGAGTTGGACAAAATGCTTGCATGGCAAGACGAAATGAGCAAGATGCAGGGCAAGGCCGAAGTGATCGTGGGTAAACAGCGCCACGGCCCGATCGGCTCGATCGACCTGTCCTTTGAACCGCAATTCACCAAGTTCGGCAATCTGGCCAAAACCTATCAGCAAAGCGGCGACTTTTAGCCCTTTCAGGAAATCGTGGCGCTCCCGCCCGTCGTCGGTGCATTGCATTCGCAATGCGCCTCCTCCCGTTGGGCCGGGCCTCGGCTTCGCCTCGGCAGGGGGCAGGCCCCCTCTGGCGCAGGCGCCATTCACCCCCCCGGGAAATGCCTGTTAGGGCGTAGACCTATAAACCCCGCGTCGCCAGTTCGGGGAAGTACCGCAACATCGACAGGATCGGGTTTGGCGCGGCCTGCCCCAGCCCGCAGATCGACGCATCGGCCATGGCGGCGCACAGGTCGCGCAACAGGCCCTGATCCCAGACATCCGCCTGCATCAGCCTGACCGCCTTTTCGCACCCGACCCGACAGGGCGTGCATTGCCCGCAGCTTTCATCCTCGAAAAACCGCAGCATATTCAGCGCCGCATCGCGCAGGTTATCCTGATCCGACAGAACCACCACCGCGCCCGAGCCGATAAAGCTGCCATATTCCTGCAACATATCGAAATCGAGCGGCACCGAATCCAGACTTGCGGGCAGCAGCCCCGAGGACGGGCCGCCGGGTTGATAGGCGGTAAATTCGTGACCATCCGGCATGCCGCCCGCGGCCTCTATCACATCCAGAATGGTTGCACCGGCGGGCAGCAGTTTAACCCCCGGTTCGCGCACCCGTCCGGAAACCGAGTAAGAGCGCAGGCCGGTGCGGCCATTCCTGACATGCATGTTGAACACCTCTGGCCCGCCCCGACAGATCTTGGTGATCCAGTACAGGGTTTCGACATTATGCACCAGCGTCGGGCGGCCAAACAGCCCGGTATTGGCCACATAGGGCGGGCGGTGGCGGGGCATGCCGCGCTTGCCTTCGATGCTTTCCAGCATGGCGGATTCCTCGCCGCAGATATAGGCCCCCGCACCGCGTCGCAGTTCAATAAACCCCTGTTGCACCAGCCCTGCCGCTTCCAGCGCGGCTATTTCGCGGGTCAGTATTGCATGGATATCGGGGTATTCGTCGCGCAGATAGATATAGACCTGCGCCGCATCAATCGCCCAGGCGGCAATCAGCGCCCCTTCAAGCATCACATGCGGTTCGCGCTCCAGATAATAGCGGTCCTTGAAGGTGCCCGGCTCGCCCTCGTCGGCGTTGACCGCCAGATAGCGCGGCGCATCACCGGCGCGTACAAACCCCCATTTGCGACCGGCGGGAAAACCCGCGCCGCCCATACCACGCAGGCCCGATTCCGCCAGCATTTCCTGCACCTGATCGGGGGTTTTACCCCCTGCCCGCAGCGATTCGAGCGTGCGATAGCCGCCGTCATCGCGATATTCGTCAAAGGTTTCACCCGCAGGTGCGGGCGCGGCCTGCGCCCCGTCTTTGACCGCGGCATTTACCAAAGCGTAATCGGCGTGGCCGATATGGGCCTGCCCCACCGCCACGACCGGCGCGCTGTCGCAGCGCCCCATGCAGGGTGCGCGCACAACCCGGATATCCTTGGGGCCAAAGCGCAGCGCCAGTTCATGCAGCAACGCCGCCGAACCGGCCATTTCGCATGACAGGGAATCGCAAACCCGAATGGTCAGGCCGGGTGGCGCGTCCTGCCCCTCTATCAGCGGGTCAAAATGGGCATAGAAACTGGCAACCTCGTAAACCTCGGCCTGCGCAAGCCCCATTTCCTCGGCCAGCGCGCGGGTGTGGGCGGGGGAAATGCAGCCATAACTGTCCTGCACCAGATGCAGGAATTCGATCAACAGGTCACGCCGACGCGGCCGCTCGCCCAGCAACGCACGGATCTCGGCCAGCGCGGTCTGGTCCAACTGCCGCCCCTTGGGCGCGTGCCGCCCTTTGCCGCGCCCCGATTTCCAGACGCCTGTATTCTGCCCCATATCCGCGACTCCTGCTTTGTTTGGCAAAACATAGCCCAAAGCGCGCCAAACGCATACGCCTAAAAACGACATGGCTCGGCATCTATTTGCCAATCCGGCGCTATGGCCTTGCCAAAGGGGGCGCGGATTTGGTCTAGTGGCTGAACATATAGTCGGAGAAATGATTCCCATGTTGCGCTTTGCCCTGCCCCTGATGTTGTTCGCCCTGCCCGTTGCCGCACAGGACCTGACCCTTGCACAAAAGATGGAACGCGGAGTCATCATGGATGAAGACGCCTTTCGTGCTATGGTCGATGGCAACACCATTACCTATAATGACGGCACCATCGACAAGTATTCCGAATACTATCGCCCGGGCACCAACCGCATTGTCATCCAGTGGGCCGAATCCGTTGATCCGGGACAGCAAACCTGCGACGTAGGCACCTGGTATGCGCAGGATAACACCATCTGTTTTGACTGGTTCACCACCGGGCTGGTTTGCGCGGTCTGGGTCGATTATCACGGCGAGTACATTTCGGAAATCGTGCGCGACGGCCAGCGTGCGGGCGGGTTGGAGGTGATATCGACCATCACCCAACAACCGCTTTATTGCGAGGTGGGGATGGTCTCGCTGGACCTTGGCAACGGCGATGCGGGCTAGCGGATGTTTAGGGCGCTGATCCTGTTGGTGATGATGCCGGGGCTGGCGGGGGCGCAATCCTTTAGTCTGGATATCCTGCAAGCCCTGAAAACCGCGCCCTATATTACCGAAAGCCAATGGCGCGAACTGACCGCCGGAAATACGGTGATCTATGAACTGGACGGGCAGGTGTTTGCCTATGAGCAATATCTGGATGACGGCAGCCTGTTTCTGATCCGCACCGATGATCAAAGCTGCCAGCGCGGTACATGGTTTATGCGCGGCACCGCGTTTTGTTTTAATTGGGAGATCGAGCGGCAGGTCTGTTTCCACCATAAACGGCTGGGTGACGCGATCTATATTCTTGAATTGCGCAACGGCATAGAGATCAATGAATACCAGCGGGTTATCGCCATCGAGCCGCGCCCGATGCAATGCGGGCAGGACCGGCTAAGCGCCCTGCCCGCATTGCAT
>JALXER010000135.1 GCA_027069385.1 Paracoccaceae bacterium | reverse complement strand
TATCCGTTGCGACGTGATGAAGCCGGACAAGATCATCGAGATCCCCAACGCATCCGATATCCACGGCCTGCGCCCGCAGAAATTCCCGCGCACCGGTTATGTGTTCGCGAATGGCGAGCACCGCGTGCCGCTGATCAATGACGGGTCGAATATGGACGACGTAGAGAACTATGTCTCCATCTTTACCGCCATTGACGGCGATACCATGGAAATCGCATGGCAGGTGATGGTTTCGGGTAACCTCGACAATACCGACGCCGACTATCAGGGCAAATACGCCATGTCGTCCTCGTACAACTCCGAAGGCGGGGTTAACCTGCCCGAAATGATGGAGGCCGAGCGCGACCATGTGGTTGTCTTCAACATCGCCAGAATCGAGGCCGCTGTGGCCGCAGGCGAATATGAAGAGCATAACGGTGTCAAGGTTCTGGATGGCCGCAAGGAATCCGGCACCGGCCTGACCGTTTACATTCCGATCCCCAACTCGCCCCATGGTGTGAATACCGCACCGGACGGCAAGTATGTGATGGTCAACGGCAAACTGTCGCCGACCGTTTCGGTGATCGAATGGGCCAAACTGGATGCCGTGTTTGAAGGTGCCGACCCGCGTTCCGCCGTTGTGGCCGAACCCGAGCTGGGCCTTGGGCCGCTCCATACCGCGTTCAACGGCAAGGGCGAATGTTACACCACCCTGTTCCTTGACAGCCAGATGGTTCACTGGGATATCGACAAAGCCATTCGCCTTTATAACGGCGAGGACGTAGACCCGATCATCCAGAAAACCGATGTGATGTATCAGCCGGGCCACAACCACACCTCGATGGGTGAAACCAAAGAGGCCGATGGCAAATGGCTGGTATCGCTGAACAAGTTCTCTAAAGACCGGTTCCTGAATGTAGGGCCGCTCAAACCCGAGAATGACCAGTTGATCAACATCCGCGATGGTGCGCTGGAGGTGGTCCATGACGGCCCGACCTTTGCCGAACCACATGACGCGATTATCGTGCGTCGTGACATCGTGAATCCGGTCAGTGTCTGGGATCGCAACGATCCGATCTTTGCCGAAGCGGTGGCGCAAGCCAAAGCCGACGGAGTTGACCTGATGAATGACAGCAAGGTCATTCGTGACGGCAACAAGGTTCGGGTCTATATGTGGTCCTCGGCGCCGACTTACTCGATGGAGGATTTCCGGGTTAAACAGGGTGACGAAGTCACGGTTTATATTACCAACATCGATGATGTAGACGACCTGACCCACGGCTTTACCCTCGGGAATTTCGGCATCGCGATGGAAGTTGCGCCGCAGGCCACCGCCTCGGTTACCTTCACCGCCGACCGTCCGGGTGTACACTGGTTCTATTGCCAGTGGTTCTGCCACGCGCTCCACATGGAGATGCGCGGCCGGATGCTGGTCGAACCTGCATAAAAGGGAACGCATTGATGTTGCACCGGTTTTTCCTGATTACCACGCTTTTGCTGCCATCCTCTCTGGCGGCCGAAGAAATCGTGGTGGGCGGGCAGGCCGGTGCGCTGATCGATGCGCTTGAAATCGCGCAGGCGGGGGACACCCTTCGCCTGTCGCAAGGTGCGGTCTATGAAGGTGCCATCGAAATCGGCATTCCGCTGACGGTGATTGGCAACGGTGCCACCATCGACGGGCAGGAAAGCGGCTCGGTCATAACCGTTGCAGCCCCCGACGTTACCCTTACCGGCCTGACGGTGATCGGCTCGGGGTCGGGCAATGACGGGCTGGACGCCGGCATCACCCTGACCAAGAAAGCGCGCGGAGCGCTGATCGAGAACAACCATGTGCTGGGCAATCTGGTCGGCATCGATATTCACGGCGCGCATGATGCGCTGGTGACGCATAACACCATTGTGGGCCGTCTGGACCAACGTATGAACGACCGCGGCAACGGGATCTATGTCTGGAATGCGCCGGGCAGCCGGGTGATCGGCAACGATATCCGCTATGGCCGTGACGGGGTGTTCGTCAATACTTCGCGCAATAACGAATTTATCGGCAACCGTTTTCGCGACCTGCGATTTGCGGTGCATTACATGTATGCCAACGATTCAGTCGTGGCGAATAATATTTCCGCCGGTAACCATCTGGGCTATGCAATCATGTATTCCGACCGGGTCCGCATAGAGGGGAATATCTCGCTGAACGACCGTGACCACGGCATCATGATGAACTATACCAACAAGGGCGAGGTGGTTAATAATACCATCCGCAACGGCGGTGACAAATGCGTGTTTATCTATAATGCGCACCGCAATACCTTTCAGGGCAACCTGTTCGAGGGCTGCCGCATCGGCATCCATTTTACCGCCGGTTCCGAACACAACGAAATTTTCGGCAACGCCTTTGTTGCCAACCGCACGCAGGTGAAATATGTCGGGTCAACCTGGGTGGAATGGAGCCGTGACGGGCTGGGCAACTACTGGTCCGACCACGCGGCGTTCGATCTGGATTCGGACGGCATCGCCGACAGCGCCTATCGGCCCAACGACGTAATGGATCAGGTATTATGGAGCCAACCCGCCGCCAAATCCCTGCTGGGCTCGCCCGCCGTTCAGCTTATCCGCTGGTCGCAATCCGCCTTTCCGGCCCTGCTGCCCGGCGGCGTGATAGACAGCGCCCCGTTAATGGCCCCGCGCATCCCCGAAATCCCGCAATGGGAGGAGATTGAATGACCATTCTAAGCATCGAGCATGTCTCTAAAACCTATGGCAAACTGCACAGCGTCCGCGATGTCAGCCTTGAGCTGGGGGCCGGAGAGCGCATCGCGCTGCTGGGCCATAACGGCGCGGGTAAAACCACGCTGATGCGGATGATCCTTGGCCTGACACCGGTCAGCGCCGGGCAAATCCGGGTGCTGGGCAGGGCGCCGGGGTCTCGCAAGGCCCGCACCGCCATCGGGTTTCTGCCCGAAAGCGTGGCCTTTCACGGTGCCTTGACCGGACGGGAACAGTTGCACCATTTTGCCCGCCTCAAAGGCGTAAAAACCGCGCTTGCCGATACCCTGTTGGAGCGCGTCGGCCTGACCCACGCCATGAACCGCAAAATCCGCACCTATTCCAAGGGGATGCGCCAGCGTATCGGTCTGGCGCAGGCGCTGCTTGGCCAGCCCCGCCTTGCACTGCTTGACGAGCCGACCTCGGGGCTTGACCCGATTTCGCGGCACGAGTTTTACGATATCGTCGATGATCTGGCCAAGGGGGGCACCGCGGTGCTGTTGTCCTCGCACGCCCTGACCGAGCTGGAGAGCCGCACCGACCGGATCGCCATTATGTCCAAGGGGCACCTGCTGGCCAATGACAGCCTTGCCGCCCTGCGCCATGCCGCGCGCCTGCCGATCAGGGTCAAGGTGCGCGCCACTGCTGAAACCGCCGATCAGGTGGCGGATGCGCTGGGTGGAACGCGGGTCAACGGAGCTTCGGTGTCGTTGGAGGTGCAACAGGAACAAAAACTGTCGCTGCTCGGGCAGATCACCGGTCTGGGTGACGTGGTCAAGGATATCGACGTGACCCCCGCCAGTCTGGAAGAACTCTATCGTCATTACAGCGTGCCAACAAAGGGGGGCGAATGATGTCTGTACTTGCCATTATGCGGCTTGAACTGCTGATCGCGCGGCGCAACATGTGGGTGGCGACCTCGCTTATTCTGATGGGGCTGTTTTCGTCGGTGCTGACATTGGCGGGCGGCGCGCCGACCGGTACGCTGGGGGTGGACCCGCTGCTGGTAGCGACCACGTCGATTACCACCCTGTCGGTCTATCTGATTCCGCTGATCGGCCTGCTGCTGTCCTTTGACGCGATTGCCGGTGAGGCCGAGCGCGGCACGCTGGCCCTGTCGCTGACCTATCCGTTGTCGCGTGGCGAGATCCTGCTGGGCAAGTTTCTGGCGCACCTGCTGGTGCTGGGCTTTGCCGTGGCGGTGGGGCTGGCGCTGACCGCCGGCCTGACCATCTGGAAATACGGTGCGGCGGACCTCAGCTATTGGCCGCTGCTCAAACTGTTCCTGACCGCGCTGGCGTTGGGGGCGGCGTTTCTGGGCATCGGCTATACGATTTCGGCGCTGGCCCGGCAAACCGGCGTGGCCTCGGGGATCGTGATTATCATCTGGCTGATCTGTGTGGTGCTTTATGACCTTGGCCTGCTGGGTGCGCTGGTTGCCGATGCCGGTGGCAGCTTTACCAAAACCCTGTTTCCGTGGCTGCTGGTGGCCAATCCGGCCGACGCGTTCCGCCTGATCAATATGCCGGTCGAAACCGTCGCTACGCTGGCCAGCGGTATTGGCGCGGCGGGCGGCGCATCGGGGCTGGCGGGGCAACTGACCTCGCTGCTGGCCTGGCCGGTGCTGGCACTGTTTCTGGCGTGGCTGGCCTTTCGGAGGGTCGAACCATGAAGCGCCTGCTGCTTGCCCTTGCGCTGCTGGCCGGATGCGACGATGACGCGGCGCAGCAGATCCCCGATCCGCAAGCGCTGAACGACGACGCGGCGGGCTATTACTGCCAGATGATTATTCTGGAACACGAAGGCCCCAAAGCGCAGCTTTTTCTGGCCGGATATCCCGCGCCGCTGTGGTTTTCACAGGTGCGCGACGGACTGGCCTATCTGAAATCGCCCGAGCAAGAGGCCGAAATCCTTGTGCTTTATGTCAACGACATGGGCAAGGCCGAAAGCTATGCCAACCCGGGCGAGGATAACTGGATCAACGCCAAAGACGCGGTCTATGTGGTGGGTTCCGATGCCATTGGCGGCATGGGCGCCCCCGAGCTTGTCCCGTTTGGCGACCGCGAAAGCGCCCTGAAATTTGCCGCCACCCATGGCGGTGCCATTCAAACCCTCGATCAAATACCTGTCGAAGCTGTCCTCGCTCCTGTGGACTTCGATTCTGCCGCTCTGGAGAATAATCAATGACTACCCGCCGCCGATTTCTGACCATTCTTGCCGGTGCTGCCGTGCTGCCATCCCTTGCCGATGCGGCTGCCAGTTGGCGCGGCATTGCTCTTGGGGCCGAAGCGCAGATCATTCTGGACCATCCGCAAGCCGATGCGCTGATTGCCGGTGCCGTAACGGAAATTGCCCGCCTTGAATCGCTGTTCAGCCTGCACAGCGACAGCCAGCTAACCCGCCTGAACCGGACCGGCAGCCTGCCCGATCCGGCCCCCGAGATGCTGGAGTTGCTATCGATATGCGCGGCAATCAACGCGCGCACCGGTGGCCGGTTTGACCCGAGCATTCAACCCCTTTGGGCGCTTTATGCCCAAAGCATCGCCCAGGGATCGATGCCGGATACGGCCCAGATTGCCGACGCCCGCACCCGCACCGGCTGGCAACATCTGCGCTTTTCCCCGACCGAGGTCAGCTTTGACCAACCCGGCATGGCCCTGACCCTGAACGGCATTGCGCAAGGATATATCGCTGATCGGGTTGCGGCGATGTTGCGCGCGCAAGGGGTTGAAAACGTGCTGGTCAACGCGGGCGAAATCATGGCGCTTGGCACCGCCCCCGACGGCGCGCGCTGGCCGGTAACGCTTGCCAATACCGGCGGGCAGCAGGTGATGCTGAGCAATGCCGCCGTTGCTACCTCGGCACCTTTGGGCACCACCTTTGACGGAGCAGGCGCCATCGGGCACATTCTTGACCCGATGACCGGTCAGCCCGGCGGCCTGTGGTCCCAAGTCAGCGTGACCGCCACCTCGGCGGCGGTTGCCGATGCGCTCTCGACCGCCTTTTGCCTGATGCGCAACGATGAAATTCAGGCCGCCGGACAAAGCGGGATTCTGGATGTGATCAAGCTGGCCTAGCGCGCTGCCAACAGCATTTTTGCAATCTCGACAAACCCGTCGCCACCGCGCGACGGGGCGATAAAGGCTGGCTCGGCGTCCATTTTGCCGGTGAAATCCGCCACATTGGCCACCCCGCACGCATAAGGGAAATAGGCGAACATCGGGGCGTCATTGGGGCTGTCACCGCAAAACACCACCCGCTTGCGGTCGGTTTCAAGGTTGATCCCCAGCCGCTCGGCCGCAAAACGGCGGCTCATGGACAGTTTGTCATAAGTGCCGAACCAGCCGTTGACATGGATAGAGGAAACCTTGGCCACCGCGCCCTCGGATTCGAATATATCGACAATGCGCTGAACATCGCGATCGGGCAGCGGCGGCACGTCTTCGCAAAAATCAATCGCCAGATCGGCCTCGCGGTAGGGCTGGTCTGCCGATACCGCCGCGCCTTGTACCTCGGCCAGCACGCGGGCCTGAATGCGGGCCAGCTTTTGCCGGTTGGCAAGGCGCGTTTCGGCGTCGATTTCATAGACCCGCCGCATTTTTTTGTCCGCATCGTCATAGGAAAAATAGAACGCCCCGTTTTCCCCCACCACGCCCGCAATCGGCCACATGCGCGCAATCATATCGCACCAGCCCGCCGGTCGTCCGGTGATCGGGGCCACATGGATACCGGCCTGTTGCAGCGATTCAAGCGCCGCATAGGCATTGGCGGGCAGGCGGCCCTCATGGGTCAGGGTGTCGTCGATATCGGTAAAGACGCAAGCGATGTTGCGGGCAATTTCGGCTGGAAAGGCGCTTAGGGGCTGCATGGCTTGCTCCGGTTAGATGCGAAAGGGAAAGGGGCCTTCGGCTTCGCTCAGGTCTATCGCGCAGGAACGAAAAGCGCCATGCCATTCGTGCAGCATATAGCCCCCGGAACCGGTGACAAAGCCCGCAGGCGCATCATCGCGATAGTCCACCGGAAAGCTGCTGGCAGGGGAAGGCGCGGAAATCGCCACGGTATCCCCTACCATGCCCACCATCATATTATGCACATGGCCGCAAATGATCCGCACCGGCGCGCGGGCGTTGGCCAGCACGGTTTTCAGCCGCTCGATGCCCTTTAGGCCGATATCATCCATAAAGGTAATGCCGCTGTCAAAGGGCGGGTGGTGCATGGCAATCAGCGCCGGTTTGGTGCCAATCCGCGCCAGAGTACGCGACAAAAAGGCCGCCGTTTGCGAATCGATCTCGCCGCTGCCTTTGCCCTCGGTCAATGTGTCCAGCCCGATCAGGTGCAGATTGGGCAACTCGGTTGCCCAGTTCAGCCGACCGGCGCGGGGCAGATAGGGCGCATCACCAAAGGCAACGCGCATGGCCTCGCGGTTGTCGTGGTTGCCCGGGATCACATAGAACGGCAGGTGCAGGCGCTCTATTTCCTTGCGAAACAGCGCATAGCTTTGGGCAGAGCCGCCATGGGACAGGTCGCCGGTAATCACCACCGCGTCGGGGGTCTGCGCCGGACCGGCGGCCTTGATGGCGCTGACCAGCCCTCGAAGGCGGGCCAGTGTGTTCACCTGCCCGCACAGCTTTGCGGGTGGAATGGTCAGGTGCGGATCGGTAATTTGCAGAATGCGGGTCATTTGATTCCGGCGCGCAAAAAGGCCTGCACGAACTGGCGCTGGAAGATCAGAAAGGCGATCAGCAGCGGCGCCACCGACATGACCGTCGCCGCCGAAATGATAGAGATATCCACCCCGTTTTCCGGCGCTCCGAATATGGACAGGCCAACCGTCAGCGGGCGGGTATCGGGCGAATTGGTGACAATCAGCGGCCACAGGAAATTGTTCCAATGGGTCGATACCGACACCAGCGCATAGGCTAGATAGGTCGGTTTGGCCAGCGGCACATAGACCTTGAGCAGGATACCAAGGCGCGAGCAACCCTCGATGCGGGCGGCCTCGTCCAGTTCTATCGGCACAGATTTGAACGCCTGACGCATCAGGAATATGCCAAAAGCCGAGGCCATATAGGGCATACCCACCCCCAGAATACTGTCAAACAGGCCAAGGCGCGAAACCATGGCGTAGTTTTCCACAATCAGCACTTCGGGCAGGATAAACAGTTGCAACAGCACCAGCAGAAAGGCGAAGTCCTTGCCGGGGAACTGCACCTGCGCAAAGGCATAGCCCGCCAGCGTGGTCACGATAAACTGGCCGATCAGCACGATGGTGACCAGAATAAAGGTGTTCAGAAAATACTTGCCCCACGGTGCCCCGTCCCAGGCGGTACGGAAATTGTCCAGCGTCCACGGAGAGGTCAGCCGGAAATTCACTGCGTCCGAGGTGGTATGCACCGCAGCCCAGACCGCAAAAACCAGCGGTGCAATCCAGACGATGGCCAGAGCAACCGCGCCGATCGTGTCAAAGCTTTTGGTAAAACGGCTCATTGGTAATGGGTCCTGCGGTCAATATAAAAGAACTGGATGGCGGCAACCACGCCCAGCACCAGCAGCACCAGCATGGTCAGCGCGGCGGCGTGCGGGCTGTCGAAAAAGGCAAAGGCCTGTTCCCAGATGTAATACAGGATCAGCTTAGAGGCATCCGACGGCCCACCCTTGGTCAGAATGAACAGGTGGTCGATCAGCTTGACCGAGTTGATCATCGCGTTCACCCCGATAAACAGCGTCATCGGCATCAGCATCGGCAGCACGATGCGGCGGGTATAGGTCCAACGGCTGGCACCTTCCAGATCCGAGGCCTCGCGCAGGTCAACCGGAATGGTTTGCAGGGCGGCCAGATAAAAGATCATGAAAAAGCCGGACTCTTTCCAGACAGTGACGATGATAATTGCCCAAAGCGCGGTTTCGGGCTGGCCCAGCCAGTTGACCGAGGGCAGGCCGAACAGCGCCCCGATCTGGTCCAGCACGCCAAGGCCGGGGGTATAGAAAAACAGCCACAGGTTGGCAGCGGCAATCATCGGCAACACGGTTGGGGTAAAATAGGCGGTGCGCACAAAGCCCTTGGCGGGGATCTTGGAATTGGCCCACAGCGCCATGGACAGGGCGATAAACATCGACAGCGGCACGGTAATGCCCGCATAGAACAGGTTGTTCTTGACCACAATCCAGAAGGTCGGATCGGCGAACAGGTCGTTATAGTTCTCTCCGCCGATAAAGGCAGCGGGGTGGCGACGGGTGCCGCGCGAAAACATGCTTTCCCACAGGGTCGCGATAGACGGGTAAAAGGCAAACAGCGACAGCAAAATCGCGGCAGGAGACAGCAACAACCAGCCGTAAATCGCACGGCGGCGGCGTTCCAGTTTGGCAAGTTCGCTCATCGGATGGCCCTTCGGGATTCGGGCACCCGGCGGATTGCCGGATGCCCGTATTGGCAACGAAAGTTACTGATAGGCGCGCAACAGACGCACCGCGGCGGCCTGTGCTTCGCCCAGCGCTTCGGCCGAGGTTTTGGCCCCGGTCAGGGCAGACTGGATCGCGTTGTTCAACCCTTCGCGCACCCGCGCGGTTTCAAAGGTAGAGAACTCGGCAACCGCGTTTTCAAGCTGGTTACGGGCCACCAGTGCGGGCGGGAATTCGGCCACATAGGCCTGCAACGCATCGGTTTCATATGCCGCCGGAGAAACCCCCATATAGCCCGTGGCAATCGACCATGCCGCAGCCTGTTCGGGCGAGGTCATGAATTCGATCAGCTTCATTGCCGCGGCGCGCTCTTCGTCCGTGGTGTCTTTGAAGATGTAGAAGTTACCGCCACCGGTGGGCGAGCCAAGGCGCACATTGGCGGGCAGTTCGGCCACGCCAAAATCAAAGCTGGCATTGTTTTTCACCGCGGTCAGGTTGCCGGTAGAGTGCCACATCATCGCGGTCTGGCCTTCAAGGAAAGCTTGGCGCAAGGTGCCCCATTCAACCGTACCTTCGGGCATAATGCCGTGTTCCTGCGACAGGGACTTCCAGAAATCCAGCGTTTCGACCACGGTCGGGTCGTCGAAATAGGTGGTCAGCCCGTCATGGGACATCAGCTCTTTGCCATTCTGGATCGCCAGCGCCTGGAACATCCAGTACGGATAGCCGGTCGAGGGGATCATCAACCCGTAATGGTCGTCATTGGTCAGGGCTTTGCCCATCTCGATCATTTCGTCCCATGTGGTGGGGGGGCTTTCGGGGTCCAGCCCGGCTTCGCGGAACATGTCCTTGTTGTAATAGGCCACGATGGTAGAGCGCTGGAACGGAATGCCCCAAGTCTGGCCCTCGATCCGGCTGTTGGCCATCAGGGCGGGGTAAAAGCTGTTCAGCCATTCTTCGGATGCCAGCCCGTCAAACGGGATAATCAGATCTTGCTCGATCAGGTCGTAAGCATCGATCGAGAACATAACCGCCAATTGCGCCGGTTCGCCCGAGTTCAGCGCCGAAAGCGCGCGCACGCGGGTGTCGTCATAGTTGCCCGAATAAATCGCGGTAACGCTGATATCGGGATTTTCGGCCTCGAACTGCGCCACGATACCGTCAACCACTTCGGTCAGCGCACCGCCAACGGCGATGGGATAATACATGGTCAGCTCGGTTTCGGCAGCACCGGCATTCGCAAATGCCAGTGCGCCGGTTAGTGCCGCCGCAAAATATGTATGTTTCATTTTCATTCCTCCTCAAGAACTGTTGGTATATTTTCGGGCTGCACGCGCCGGCCATCAGGGCCAAAAACATGCAGGTCTTGATCGGCAAAGGTAATCTCCACCCCGCTGCCGATGGTCATTTCCGCCTTGCCGTCCAGTTTGACGGTCAGGCCGTTGGCGGACGGGTGTTCCAGCCCGATAAAGGTTTCCGCCCCCAGAAATTCGCAATCGGTGACGGTGCAGGCCAAACGCCCCTGTCCGGCCTGCACCAGTTGCATCCGTTCGGCGCGAACGCCGATCGTCTGGTCATCTTTGAATCCCTTCAGGGCGCGCCCTTCGATCAGCGCCATGGGCGGCGCGCCGACAAATTCGGCGACAAAGGTCGTCGCCGGTTCACTATAGAGCTGTTCGGGCGTGCCGGTCTGCTGGATTACCCCGTCTTTCATCAGCACCACCTTGTCGGCCATGCTCATGGCTTCGGTCTGGTCGTGGGTCACATAGACGATGGTAATTCCAAGGTCGTTTTGCAGCTTTTTGATGTCCTTACGCACCGCCGCGCGCAGCTTGGCATCCAGATTGGACAGGGGTTCATCCATCAGGCACAGCTTTTGCCCCGCCACAATGGCGCGGGCCAGCGCCACGCGCTGCCGCTGCCCGCCCGACAATTCGCCGGGCTTACGATCTTCCAGCCCCAAAAGGCCGGTAATATCCAATGCGTTATGCAGCTTTTCCAGCCGCTCTTTCTTGGGAACGCGGCGCACCTTCATGCCGAACATCACGTTTTCCGCCACCGAAAGATGCGGAAACAGCGCGTAGGACTGGAACACCATCGACAGGTTGCGCTTGGCAGCCGAGGCACCGGTAACATCGGTCCCATCAATAATGATCTGCCCCTCGTCGGGCACTTCGAGACCGGCCAGCAGGCGCAAGGTGGTGGATTTACCGCAGCCCGACGGGCCGAGCAGCGCCACGAATTCGCCCTCTTCGATATCCAGCGTAATGCCCTCGACCCCAAGCTGCCCGTTCCAGCGCTTGCCGATATTGTCCAGCGTAACAAATGCTCGGGTCATGAGGCCACCTCCGGCGCGTATTCAATCCGTTCGGCCACCTGCTTGAAGATTTCCGCAAAAGCACCCGCAGCGGGCTTGTCGGTGATAATCCGGTCCACATCGGAAAGGCGACCGCCCGCAGCCGGTGCGGCGCGGCCGAATTTGGTGCTGTCGACCACCAGCAGCGACACGCGCGCATTGGCGCGGATTTTCTCGCGAATGCGAACCTCGGAACTGTGGAAATCGAGCAGCGACCCGTCGGTATCAACCCCGCCAACCCCGAAGATTCCGTACTCGGCGCGATAATTGTCAAACAGCGCCAAGGCTTCATCCCCGATGATATCGCGATCAGGCAGGCGGACCTCGCCACCGGGCAGGATGATCCGGTTAGAGGTCTCACGCGAAAGCGCCATCGCGGCATTCAGATTGTTGGTGACCACGGTCAGGCCCTTTTTGCTGGCAAGCGCGCGCGCCACCATTTCCGGCGTTGTACCGATGGAAATAAAAATCGTGGCCCCGTCAGGCACGGCCTTTGCCGCCGCCTCGCCAATCGCCCGCTTTGCCTCGGGGTTGGTGGTGGAACGCTGGTCATAGGGCTGGTTCAGCGGCCCTTCGAACAATTCGGCCCCGCCATGCTTGCGACGCAATACGTTTTCCTGACAAAGCCCGTTCAGGTCGCGCCGGATGGTCTGGGGCGAGACCTGAAGGTGGCGCGCCAACCCGTCAACGGTCACAAGATTGCGCTGCCGGGCCAGCCCGACAATCAGCTTTTTTCGAATCTCTGTTTTACTCGCCATTTCTGCGCATTTCCCTGTTTTCGACTCATGTTTACTTCTAATGATCAAATTAATCAATAAAAATGTTCATATGAACATTTTCGATTCGCTGAGGGCTGAAAATGGCCGCGATGATCTGTTCATTTGCTCAGCCATACCCTGCCCTTGCCCCGCCGGGACACGGGCACAAAAAAAACGGCGGCCTTGGGCGGGCCGCCGTGTTTCGGTTTTGGTTTTTGGTTGCGTTACAGCGGTTCAAAGAACCCGTCTGGCAGCAGCCGCGTCATGAACACCTCGTCGATACCCTGATGGTCGTCAGGGCCAAAGCTGATCACCAGCCCGCCAAGATCGAGGTTGGTCAGACCGGCCATGGCCGCAAGGAAGCTTTCACGGGTCGGTTCCTGACCGGCATTTTTCAGCGCCTCGATGGCCACACGGCCCACCACATAGCCTTCTAGCGACACAAAGTCGTAGTTCGGGTAAGGTTCAAGCGCACTTAGCGCGGCCTGATAATCGGCGACGATTTTGATGCTGTCATCCCACGGGAACGGCACAACCTGCGAGATCAGCACGCCGGCCCCTTCAGGCCAAAGCTCGTCCGCCAGCGCTTGCGAACCAACAAAAGAGATGGTCACAAACTCGGGGGTAAAGCTGAAAGAGCGCGAGAGCTTGATGAACTCGCCAATCGGTTTATACGCGCCAACCATCACCACGGCCTGAGGGTTGACCTCCATCATGGTAACCAGCGCGTCTTTGACGTCGGTGGTGTTGCGGGTATAGGTGCCCCGGGTGGTCAGCTCCATGCCGCGCCGCGCCAACGCAGCCTCGACTCCGGCCAGCCCGACATAGCCAAAGGCGTCGTCCTGATATAGAATCCCGATGCTGGTCAGCCCTTCGACATCGACCAGTTGCTTGATCCATTCCTCGGTTTCCTGATCATAGGTGCCGCGAATGTTATAGGTGTTGGCCAGTTCGGGATTGCGCAAAAAGCCCGCGCCGGTAAACGGCCCGATCAGCGGGAAATCCGCTTCGGTGGCGATGGGTTGCAATACCTTGTTGGTTGGCGTGCCCACCGTACCGATCAGCCCGAAAAAGGCGTTTTCGGCCAGCATCTGGTTGATCTGCGCAATAGAGCGGTCGGGCTCATAGCCGTCATCGCGGCTGTCCAGTGTCAGCCGTCGGCCGTTGACCCCTCCGGCAGCATTGGCTTCGGCAAAAGCGGCAAGAATGCCCTTTTGCATCCCCAGACCCAGCGCGGCGGCGGGGCCGTCCAGGGCGGCGATCTGGCCAAAGGCGATGCTGTCAGGTGTGACACCTACCTCCTGGGCCTGTAGAGGAAGTGCAAGCGCGAACAACGCTGCTGCAATTCCGGTTCTTGACAAAAGTCTCATTATTTCGGTTCCTTACTTGGCGGATGAATTCGTGTGTGGCAAGGGGCGCAAAGGCGGCTGCCTTTTTCGCACCCCCGTCGGATTAACCTTGGCATGCAAGGCGGCAACCCGAACGGGGCTATTGCCGACGAATCCAGACTTCCACCCGACGATTGGTGCGTTTCCCTTCCAGGGTAGAGTTACAAGCCACCGGCAGTAATTCCCCATAGCCATCCGACGCAAGAGTCACGCCATACGGGTTGGTGATTTTCCCCTGCATGTAATCGGAAGCCGCGTTCGCCACTTGCTGCGCACGACCCTGCGACAGGGACCGGTTCGCTTCAAAGCTGCCATCCGCATCCGAGAACCCGGCAAAGTACAGCTCTACGGCATAATCCTGTTCGTTGATAAACTTGATCAGGCGGTCAAGGTCGGTAAAGGCCTTGGGTTCAAGTGACGAGGACCCCGAGGTAAAGCGGAAGGTCGTGGTCAGACGGTCATAGCTAAGCAGGTCAACCACCAGTTCGGCCATGACGGGGCGTTCATCGGGGTTGGTGGTGGCTTCGATCACGTCAAAGGTCCGTTCCCCCTGATACAGCCGCGTATCGCGTTCAACGGCCAGGTTGTAAAATCCGCCTTCGGCGATAACCCGGTCAGCGTCGCTCGATTCGGTAAAGGCAAGGAAATCGGCGGTGGCCTCGTTCAGATTGTCCGAACGGTTATACAGGTACAGCCGACGCTGGATCGGGTATTCCTCGGCCTTGGTGGTAAAGGAATCCGGCCCGACCTCGAACCCGCATTCATCGATAATGTTCAGCGGGCGGGTGCCGCCGGTAAATGCCACACCGGCAAACCCGATCGCATAGGGCTGGGTCGAAATGGTGTTGGCCATTTGCTGATCACTTTCCAGCGGAATAACCGAATTTGCCTGCCGGTCGCCGGTTTTGGCAAAAATGGTCTGGAAGAAGGTCGAGGCAATCCCCGATGTGCTTTCGCGACCATAAACAATAATCGGCGCATTTGCCCCGCCAAGTTCGGACCAGTTGGTCAACTGGCCGCTATAGATACGGTCGAGCTGGTCAAGCGAGATCGACGTAACCGGATTGCTGGGGTGAACCATAATCACCACCGGATCCACCGCAATCACATGTTCCTGCGAGGGGTCGATCAGATTGCCGCCGCGTGCCTGGGTTACCCGACGGGCCTCGGCGGGCAGAACGCGCCGCGTAGACAGGCCGATCTGGGTTGCCGGATCCAGCAGGGCCTGAAAAGCCGTACTCGAATCCGCCAGTTGAACCGTAACCTTGGCCATCAGGTCGCCATTGCCCGCATCCGCAACAATGTCATTCACCACCGTACCTGCGGGGCTGCCCGGCACAAATGACACCGCAGCATTGCTGGCCTGCGCATAGCCGGCAAGCAGCAACGGCATCAACCGGCTGCCGATCGAGCTGGACCCGACAGCGGTAATTTCGTTTTCGACCTTCAGCACCGGACAGGCATCGCCCGTGCAGATCACATCGCCAACATTGATCGAAAGCGGCCCGATCGCCGTATCGATTTTATAGAACCCGTCCTCGACAGCAACCAGATTGCCCGACACGGTCAACGCACCATCAGGGGATGACAGGGTTACGATCTCTGCAATTGCCGGAACGGACATGCCAATACTGGCCGCAACGATCGTCGAGATCATCATGTTTTTGCGTCTGAATTTCATTTTCATACTGTTCTCCATTAATGGGTTACTCGAGTCAGCGCTTGTAAGGGCCGCAAACACTCACTGGTTCAAAAACACACTCTTTGATCGAATACACATTAAGTTTTCACCGTATCACATTAATAATCAAGGATTATTTTGATGAACGGCTAAAAAGTGATACTTTTTACTCACAAACGGGCGCTTTTAGGTGCCGTTAAGCAAGATTAATACCGAAATATGGCGGGATTGTGCCTTTTTGGCTGGAAAACAGGCAAATCAAGGCAGGGCGAATCGCGCAAGCCATGGCAACGATTCGCGATTCAGCCTGTTTTTACGGACCGGATCGCCCCTTTACCCAAGGAACCGGGCCGCCGGAATTTGCGGGAATCTTACTGGTCGCGGCGCTTCAGATAGTCCTCGGTGGTGCGGGTTATCGGCTTGTCGGCGGCCTTGAACGGGTTCGAATCAACACTGAATTGCGCCTCGATTCGGCATTTTTCGCACATCTGGATCAGTTTGCCGTTATCCGAATTGATAAACATCGGGTGTTTGCCTGCCAATTGCGCGACGATTCGCTCTATGCTGGATTTCACCCCGAAAGGTGCCCCGCAGGATATGCAGGCGAACGGCTCTTCCTCATAGATCACCCTTTGCGCCAGTGCCGCATCGGACAGGTCAAGTTGCGGTTTCAGGCTGATGGCGTTTTCTGGGCAGGCATGGGTACAGATACCGCATTGCAGGCAGGCGTCCTCCTGAAAGCGCAGTTGCGGTTTGTCCTCGTTATCGCCCAACGCCCCTGACGGGCAGAGCGACACGCAAGACAGGCACAGCGTGCAGGCGTTCTGGTCAACCACCACCGTACCATAAGGCGCGCCCTCGGGCAGCGGCACCGGCGCATCGGGCACCCCGCGCACCGCCTTGGCCGCCAGTCGTGTTACCTGCCGACGGTTGCCAATCGGCAGAACAGGCGCGTGCGGTTTGTCGGTTTTCCGGCCAAAGAGCGCCTCGCCCAGCGCGTCGGGGTCGTTCAGGTCAAGCAGCCGAATGGCGGCATTGTCGCTGATCGCCAGCGCCAGTGCCAGCGCCTTTTCCAGCGTGTCGCGGCCGGTCTTGGGGGACAACAGCACATCGACCGCCACAAAACCGCAGCCCAGCGCGGCCATCATTTCCGCATGACCAAAACTGCTCAGGCTTTCGACTTGCAGCGGAATAACATCGGCGGGCAGCCCCTGACCAAAACGGGCCAGCAGCGCGATCATTTCGGCCCCGAATTCCGATTCGTGGACCAGCAGACGCGGGGCCTTGCCGCCCGCCTCGCGATAGGTGTGCGCCAAGGTTTCGATGCGTTGAAGCAGATAGGCAAAGCTCGGCACCTCATAAGAAATCGCGCCGGACGGGCACAGCGACGCGCAATCGCCACAGCCCGCACAGACCAGCGGGTCAACCACAACGTGGTCGCCATCCGAGCGAATGGCACCGGATTCACAGGCATCGATGCAGTTGGAACAGCCGGTGATTTCGGCGCGGGAATGGGCGCAGATATACGGGTCGAACGCCACATAGAACGGCTTGTCAAAGCCGCCGATCAACTGGCTGGCCTCGAACACCGCTTTGCTGACGGAACCGGGGTGGCGCGGGTCGGCACGCAGATAACCATCGCGCTTGTGGTGGAAAAGGGCGGGCGCATCGCGCAAGTCCAGAATTAGGTCGCATTCGGTATGCCCGCCATCGCGCGGCGCCCCCAGTTGCGGGGCCCCGCGCCCGCCCGGAACCACCATTTGCAGCGCATCGATACGCACGTCGAACTGCCCCAGCCCGCCGGAAACCTGCCGCAACCGCCCGACCACCAGATCGAAATCGCGCCCCAGGGGCACCTCGTCGACCCGCTCCAGCAGCACCGTAACGCTCAGCACCTCGCTAAGCTGTTCAGCCGCCGCCAGCGCCACTTTCTCGGGGCCGAGAATCAGGCATTGCCCCTGTGATTCAATGTCGAACAGCTTGACCGCAGGCGTGGGCAGGGCAGCATCGGCCAGCAACGCCGCCATTTTGGCCTTTGCTTTCCTGCCCTCTGCCGACCAACCGGCCCGGTCGCGCAGATCGACGAAAACCGGCGGCGCGATCTCCAGTTCCTCGGCCAGTTCCTCGAAAATCCGGCGTTCCTGCTGGCAGGCCACCACCGCATCACCGTTCTTGAGCAATCTTGCCGCATCACCGAGTTCACGCGTGCATAACGCGCTGTGAACGCGCGAACACGCCATGCCCGTCGCCTTGGACAGTCCCGCCGCATCCAGCGCCATAGACCCCGAACAATCGCATAGTATCAACGTAGTAGACAACCCAACCCCCTTGGACCGCAGCCCGTATTCAAAGCATTCGCCCGACATTTAGGCCGCAAACCCGCCGATAGTAAAGCTTTAATCACTTAAGCAATCACAAGGCAGCACCCAACGGCGACCCACGCACCGCGTACCGCTGGCTTAACCTCAGCAGTGCGATTCAATCCTGTTGCAGTTCTCTTTTTGTACACAAAACGCTGTTAACGGAGCGGCACAATTCCGCGACAAGCCCAAACTGGCAACTAACGGGTCGAAAATCTAGAGGCAAATAAGACCATGGATTGGTAGCTGTATCTTGTCACGCAATCAACAACCAAAAGATATTCTTGACTTTTTGAAGATCACGTCGATACTACCTTAAGGTGTAAAGACGATTAACCGTAAAAGATAGTAAACGCATTCCGGTTATGGCAACGAAATCTTAGAAACTACTATTGGTAATAAATGAAACTCTCCTTTAGAATGCGCATGCAAATCCATGAATTCCTTTTAGGAATCGGATTTGGGGTGTTCCTCGCCATACAGGGCGTTTACTTTCTGGACAGAGGATTAGAGGTTTGGCAAGTCGGGGTGGTGCTGGGAATAGCCCCTGTTTTTGCGGCCATTTTTGAAGTTCCCTTGGGTGCACTTGCCGATGTAAGAGGAAGGATATTCACCTTTAGGATGTCCTTGTTGGCCCGAATTATTGCCGGTGTTTTATTGATATCGGGTGGTGGAATTCTTCTTCTTGCCGTGTCAATGGCGTTTTTGGGTGTTGCGATGGCGTTAATGTCTGGAACGATTGATGCATGGTTCGTCGAGGTCTTGAAGAGTAGAGGGGAAGAAGATGAAGTAGAGGCCCATACCGGTATTTTTCAGGCCACAATGGCATTGGGTATGGTTGCCGGGAGCGTCGGTGGAGGGTATTTGCCAAGCTATGCGCCCAAGATAAACATGATCTCGGGGACTGAATGGAATGTCTTGTTTGTAACCATACTGGTGATTGCCCACCTGCTTGTCACTCCTTTACTATTTCGCGAAGGAGAAACAACCGTTAGCAAAGGCGGTTCTGGAAGGACGTATAAATCACGTTTTTCATTGGCATATCAGACTATCAGGAAAAGCTTCTGGCTGAAAAACCTACTTGTTCTGGGCGTTTTGGTGGGGATCGGAATGGCAACGATCGATGCCTTTTGGCAGCCACGGGCTCGGGAAATCAGCCCAGACATTTCGTATACGGTTTTTGGTTGGGTTACAGCCGGATATTTCGCATCGTCAATTATTGGCCCCCTCATTATTACGAACATTTCAAGAGCTTTAAACATAAGTATTCAAGCCCAGATTCTGATCGTACCGGTGTTGTTCAGTTCTGTAATGGTTTTTCTGTCATTTGCTGAAAATACCCCGCATTTCATTGCCTTATACCTGTTCTTCATTCTGGTGTATTCAATGGCAAACCCCCCTATGTTCACGCTGCTAAACAAGTTGGTTGATGATGAGGTCAGATCAACGATGTTGAGCTTATCAAGTCTCGCATTCACTTTTGGGGGCGCAATATCGGCTTTTGTGGTTTCCCAGTTGGTCAGGGCTATTGGCCTTCAGAATGCATGGTTGGTGATTGGGGCAACCCTAACTGTGTTTTTCACAGTCATCGCAATACTTACAAAAATAAAGTCAAAAACGAAAGGGGGTGAATACTTATGAAACTCAGCAAATCTGTAGCTAAAAGATGGTGGTCGTGCGTTCTACTCTGCTAGTCTGTGATAGCAGCTGTTTTTAGAAATAAAAACAATCGAAATGACAACAAAAGATGGTCTCGCCCTTTAACGAGGGCGGGGCTGGTGTGGAAACATAAAGCAAGTTCGGAAAGCTGTAGGAAATATGAGATTGAATTCCTTTCTAAGATTCATCGGGAACCCGGATGACAACTCTATCGAGTTTTCTTCGATGAAAAACAGATTCAAAAATAAAAAAATTGAAGTGGATGAATTTGCAACGGTGTGGAAATTATTAAACCTGCTCAATGACGGGATTGACTTAAAAAAACTGAATACTGAAGCTCCTAAAATTGGCGTACCACAAGGTCAGTTAGAGTCTTGGCTGGAGATATTGAACGAAGCAAATGCAATTGGAACAATCACCGAGAGTGATGGTCTTAATAAAAAGTATTTAGCATTCCTGGAATACTTAAAGGCCAATGGGGCGGTGCATGCTCAACCTTCTGAGTGGATTGCAGTAGTGGTTGGAGTGGGAACGGTAGGATCAACGCTTGTCGGGAAACTAATCGAGCATGGTGTGCGAAAGTTTACCCTGATTGATCCTGACTTTGTGGGAGAAGAGAATTTAGGCACCCAAAGGTTTTACAGGCGTGAGCATCTGGGGACGCCAAAGTGTGAAGCGTTGGCAAAAGAACTTGCGGAGCTTTTTCATCAGTATAAACTCGAGTTTTCCACCGAGATTTCGACTCTTAGAGAATCAAAAGAAATACATGAAAATCTAAGTGATCAAGTTGTTGTATTCCTCGCTGCGGACGAAATCAGACATTCCGACAAATCAACGATGAAGGCAGTTCTTGAAAAAAACGTGCATATTTACCACTCGGGATATGGTATATATATGTCCGGGGCCTCAGTGCTAAAAAAACCAGAAGAAGTAGATGCTGGTTTCACTGAATTTCCCTTTGAAATTTCTCAAAATGCAGGGATGTCAATTGAGGGGGATATTGCTGCGTCTTTGATGGTACGGATGTGGGTGAATGAAGTATTCTTGAACAAAAGGTCAGACAGACAGCATATAGATACGATGTTTCCTAGCGGGAAATATGTATACACAAAGCCCATTGTTCCGGCAAAGCTGAAAAAAGCGGATGAAGTTCAGCTTGCATATATCAATTTCATTAAAACAGGGGACGAAAACGACTGGAAGAAAGTAGAGATGCTCGACGAGAATTTTGATTTTTTGGAGAAACATAGTGAATTATATGAAAAGCACGAGCATGCGCTTACAGAACTGAAGTACGATATTAACGGAGAAAAGTATAATGCCTTTGATACAATACGGATGCGCATGTCATCGAGCCTCCCGGAAGAGATCGAGCGCGCCCTGGAAGTCGACCTCCCAAGATTAGTAAAAACGGCATATGATCTGATCGCAGAGAGTTCTTGGAACTTAGAACTTTCGCAGTATGAATTTGATGTTGGTGCGTTTCTGTCACAAAAATTGGTGAAGGAAGTCTATGACAACATTATAGATTTTGCTGAGTACACCCCCTTCAAAGAAGATGGCATCAGTTTCAGTCTGGCCAAAGATATTGTGGCGGATTCATATGCTCCGGCTAATATCGATTTTTTATTTGATCCAAAATACTTGCTCCCCGAGGCATCGCAGGATGTTTCCATATTCAGGTATGTAGAGGGGCGGACATACATTTTATTAGATTATCAAGACAGGCTAACCGATTTATTGTCCTTGGCACACGAAATAGGCCACGCATATTATAACCATTTCGTTCCGAATAAATACAAATACTCAATGGATGAGGTTTTTTCTGAAATTTGTGCTTTCGTTTCAGAATTCAGGCTGTTGGAAACCTTGAAAACAAATGGAGAGTTCGAGAAATACCGGTACTTATCAAAAATGAAATATTCCGGAATTTTGTTGGGATACTTTTCACTTTTAATATACAGAAAAGAAGTCTTCGAGATTGTCGGAAAAAGAGAGAAGTGGGACGTAAAAACAGTCCGAAGAAGCACTTTGAAAAAGTTTCTTCCCGACGCTACTATCTTGAATCCCGAAGTTTCCGATTACAATGTATTGACCGCGTTACAGTTTTTAAGTGGTGAGAATGTTGGAACCTATGTGAAAGCCCTGCTGTATGCATCGGGTATATTTGAGAATTATGAGGATGATTTAATAGAGTACATTATTAACTGCGAGAAAGATCATTGTTTAGATGGCTTTATTGAATTCATTGATATTGAGAAACAGGAATTATTAGAACTGGGAAAACTGAAAATTATTAATGACTTCCATGACCTTTCCACTTGATTTGCGGAGATAGAGGTAGTCCCCGGGTAATCCCCCCATTTTTGATGGGGTCCGCTTGTAGAATTACGCGGCTTGTTTCAGTTTCATGGCGGGGGTGATCCCGCCGATGGCCATGTTGGGCCGGTCATTGTTGTATGTCCAGAGCCAT